>JBEBJX010000068.1:0-11255 GCA_040079655.1 Sphingopyxis sp.
GCATCCGTATCGGCTATGGCACGCGGCAGGACGCCCTTGAGGCTCGCGTCTTTATTGGTGTCCCCTTCTCGACGATATTTTGAGCATAGACATGGTGGTGGCACGTCGCCTCTCCCCTCTCCTGCTGGCTAGGACAAGCAACGCACCGATGCTATTTGTCGGTCTGTTGATCCGTCGTGACGGCCACTTCCTGCTGTTCACGATATTGGCCTGTGCCATTGCGGCGGTGGTGGGGTCGTTCCAATATTCGGTTTACACCAGCTTTGTGCGGGCATCGGCCATCGTCCCGAGGATGATCGGCGGCGATGTGTGGATCAGCGCGGCCACGGTCGAATGTTTCGATTTCCCGACCCCGATAAACGCAGATTATGCGAGCCTTGTCTCTGCTTATTTCCCCGAGGCACAGTTTCGCCGGGTCGTGTTCGGCTTTGCCCCATGGCGATCACCAGGCGGACGGCGCGGCAATGTCGCCGTTGTCGGAATTGATGACGTGGCGATGATGCCCGACACCTTCCTCATCGACGAATCCGATGCTGCGCGGTTGGACCTGTCCGACGGAGCGACCCCCGGATTGACACAGGCGACTATCGGACAGGCAAGCATGACATTCGCCGGAAAGACCGACCGGATAGCGACATTTCTGGGTGCCCCCTATGTGGTCATGCCGATAGAAAGCGCGCACACGGCGCTGGGGATGGACAGCAGCAGCACAAGCTTCCTCGTTGGCAATTTCCCGTCTCCCATGCACAACCTGCCCGCTATCAAAGCAGCCATCGGCCGCGAGCAACCGGACATTGCGCTCCACAGCACTCAGGATTTTATCACCAGCTCAGCGCGCTATTGGCAGCAAAAAACCGGGGCCGGTATGGCGATTTTGCTCGCAGCCGTGTTGGCGCTGTTGCTGATGGGCCTGTTGATGGCCAATGGTATCCAGCGCTTTGTCGCGCGTTTCGCCGACGACCTTCGCTCGTTAATCGGTCATGGGGCTGGCACACGCGAGCTGACCATGATTGTCGCTTTGGTAAGCCTCATCATCCTGGTAACAACATGGGTCGCCGCATTGGCAATCACCCCGCTTTTGGTCACAGCGGTCCAGCCGCTGCTGCCTTGGGTCAATTATGCGATCACTGACAGCTGGGTGCCTTCAACGGCAATGGTCACAGCAGCGATTGCCTCGCAATTCCTGGCCCGCAGGGACGTGCTGAGCATCAGCCCAGAAACGATTTTCAGATCATGAAAGGCCTTGCCCCCCTTTTCTTGCTCTTTGCATCGACGATGCTTGCTGGCTGCGACATGCCAAGCGCAACGGCCAGAGCAAGCGCATTTCCGGATGCGCCGCATCATCGCCCTTGGCTCTACACGGCGGTTGGCAGGCTGGAAACCGCTGGCGAAGCACGCCGCCTGTCCGCGTCTATGGACGGCATTATCGCCCAGGTCATGGTCCAGCGCGGCGAATTAGTATCCGTTGGCCAGCCGCTGTTGCGGGTGGATTGTCGGGCGAGGACAGGCGTAGCCAGCGCCGCAACAGCCATGGCGCGAGGTGCCAGAGCGAGCACGGCCACGCTGGTTGCAGGGGCGAGAAACGAAGAGATTTCCGCAGCCAGCGCGCTGCGCGATGCTGCTCAGGCAAAACTTTCCGACGCCGAGGAACGATTGACCCTCGCCGATAGCCTGTTGCCCAATGGTTTCATCTCGCGCCGCGACCATTCGGCACGCTCATTTGCAGTTCACGCCGCCAAGGCAGAATTGCAGGCTGCGTCGGCCCGCCTCGACCAACTTCGAGAGGGGCCGCGACATAGCGAGATAAGTGCATCGATGGCCGCAGGTGACGCATCGGCTGCCGAGGCAGATACGGCGGCGCAGATGGCCGATCAATGCATCACGCGCAGCCCGATCAACGGTCGTGTGCTCGCTATTGCGCATCGCGCGGGCGAATTTTCGGGCGCGAGCAGGGGCGAAGTGCTGATGATCGTGGGGGATGACCGACAGATGCAGGTGCGTGCCACCATAAGCGAACGCGACGTTGCAAATGTTCACATTGGTCAACCGCTGACGGTGTGGATCGAGGGGCAGAGCGAGCGGTGGCAGGCGCGGGTCACCGAAATTTCCGGCGTGATGGGCCGCAGGGATGCCCGTTCGCTTGACCCCACTGATCGCTTTGATCGTGACTCGCTCGAAATATGGGCGACCATGCAAAGCTCCGGCCTGCCCCCAATCGCCGGCCTCAGGGTGATGATCGGCGCGCGCACGCCATGACCAATGCACTCTATCTTGACGGCATCAGCCATGAAATATCCGAAGGCGGCAAGCCCAAGCAGACATTGGCTCCGATCACCCACATATTTGAACCTGGCCAGTTCCATGTTGTCAACGGCCCGTCGGGTGCTGGCAAGACCACGCTATTGTCCATTCTTGCCCTGGCGGTGCGCTCGACCCACGGCCGCTTGCTTTATGGTGGCCGCGATTTGCTGGCCATGTCCGCGAGCGAGCGGACGACCTGGCGCAGGCGCCACATCGGGCTTGTGTTCCAGACCAGCCGATTGATGGGGTTCATGAATGCGCGCGAACATATTCGCCTCTCCGCCGCGTTACGCGGCAAAGCCGAAGCCTATCAATATGGCCTTTCGCTGCTCAGTCACCTTGGGCTGGATGACAAGTTAGACAATCCGCCTGCGGCTTTGTCGGGCGGAGAAAAACAGCGCGTCGCGCTGGCTCAGGCACTGTCGGCCCGCCCGGCATTGATGCTGGCCGACGAGCCTACCGCAGCGCTCGACATCGCCAACGCACAGCGCGTAGCCGCCACGCTCGCCCATTATGCGCGCGAACAGGGGGCCATCGTCATCTGCGTCAGCCACGATCACAGCATTTTCGACCAAGCCGACACCTTAATGACATTGGAGCGAGCACAATGACGAGCATAACCACTCTGGCCACCGCCCAAACAGGCAACCATGGCCGATTTTATGACCAGATATTGGGGCTTATCGACCATGGCATGGTCGAGGTTGGGGTGCTCAGCCTCACCGGAAAGCTCTATGGCGTGCGCGAGTTTAGCCCCGATTTCGACGAAGCGCGCCGGGTGCTGCGCGGCCACCCGCTCGATCGGCGACTGTCGCAGGATCCCTATTGCAGGCGGTGCCGCGACAAGCCGAGGGGCTATGCTGGTGATGCCGCCCTGATCGACATGATCTATAATCGATCATCTGGCGAAGCGTTGAGCGATCATCAACAACATATGTTCCAGACCATCATCAATTTCCCGATCAACGACGCGGTGCGCAAACGCCGCGACTATGCGACGGTTCGCCTGCGACAGGCCTTGACGGCGAACAAGAGCATATTGTGTCTGGCTGCGGGTCATTTCCGCGAGGCATTGCCGCTGTTGGGGATGGATTTTTCCAACGTCACTGTGGTCGACCAGGATCCGTTGTCGCTCGATGAAGTGCGGGCCGCCATGGCCGATGCCCCCACATTGGTCGAAGCCAATGTGCTGCATTTCCTGCGCAGCGCCGCACAGCAGGGAAGGCAATGGGATTTCATCTATACGCTTGGCCTCACCGATTATTTCGATGACAAGGCGATGCGCTTGTTCCACACTTTGCTGGCGCGCTGCCTTTGTGCAGATGGCTCGGCCATGCTGGCCAATTTCATACCGGGGCAGATTGCCATCGGCTGGATGGAGGCGGTGATGGACTGGCACCTGATCTATCGTGACGAGGCGGCGTTGGCTGGCTTTGCCCGCGCGGCGGGGCTGCGCCCCTGCACCTGGCAGGATGATTATGCCGCCATCGCCTATTGCGAGATGTTTGCCGATGGCGCGGCAATGGGTTCAGATACAATATTTTAGGGGGAGAGAGACAATGCAGATCCAATATTACAACAATGTTCAGTGGAATAACCACCATCAAACCGCCGCCCATCCGGTATCACAATATGGAACTTTCACTGGGATCTCCGAGATCACCCAAACCGACCTGGGGACCATGACAAGCGAAGCGACACGGACACTGCGCGGGCATATCGCCACAACCCGCCAAATACAGGATGGCGCTACTTACATCGGCCTGCCTGCGCAAATATGGGCCATGCCGGTGGGTGCGGGCTGGTGCTACAATGATCTGGCCGGATCGCCTATTCTGCAACTGGCCTGTTCCGGTCGGGAATTGAACCTGCCCGGTGATGTACCCGATCCCGCCGCCAATGCAGGAGAGTCGAGTTACAGCAAGAACGGCCTGGTTGGCGTGAGCTGGATCGAGGCGGGCCACCTGCACCATAATAGCAGCCATCCAGCGGGCAAGGTCGCGATGGTGCTGGGCGGAACACGATTGCGGCAACTGGTCAAGGAAACCGAAAAGCGCGGCCTGTCGTTCAAAACCAGCGGCAGCCACCTGGGTGGCAGCATCGCCGGTGTTATCGCCACCTCGTCGCACGGATCGCGGCTGGGCTATGGCGGGGTGCAGGATCAGGTGGCGGGCATGCTACTGGTCACCGGCGAGAACCGCACGCTGTGGGTAGAGCCGGCCAGCGAGCCGCTGCTCAACGATGCGACGATCGCGCAACTGGGCGATAATGTGGTTGCCATCCGCGACGACGCGATCTTTGCCGATGCGCTGATCCATCTCGGCGCTATGGGAATCGTCTGTGCGGTTGCGTTCAAACTGGTGCCGGATAGTGGCTATAATGTCGTGTCCAGGGAGTATCCGATCACGCGCGAATGGCTCGAACGCGTTGCGGCGGGAGAGTTTCGGCAATTGTCCGCACGGCTGGGCGAGGACCGTGAGCCGTGTTTTTATGAATTGACGCTCGATCCACGCAAGGGGGCCGATGGGCAGATCACCGCTTTTCACACATTTTATTACCCCGTAGCCGCCCCCCCAACCGAATCCGAGGCCATCGCTGTGCCGCACGCTGCCGATACTTTTTCGGTCTTTACGGCGGCTGTGCAAGCGCAAAAAACCACCGAGAGCACAACCTGGACGTGGCAGAAAGCACAATCGATTATCGATAATTTCGATGCCGGCAAATATTATAAAGATCATATATTCAACCCATCCCTTAAACCACCTGGAAAAGTTTACCGGTGGAGCGATATGCATTCGGATACGCTTTCCGGTGGCGTTCCGGGCGCGTTGCATAATGCGTCTATCGCTGTTGACCGTCACCAGTTGCCCGAGGTGTTCGACCGCATGTTCAGGGCGGTTAAGAGCCTGAAACCACATTTCATGTTCACCGCCCGCTTTGTCAGCAACGCCGCTGGGACCATGGCCTTTACGCGTTTTCGCGAAACGGCGGTGATCGAAATCGACGGACTGTCGCGATTAGGATATAATTATATTTTCCAAGGAACAGTGCAAAATATCCCCGCCTATCCGGTGGTCACCGAGAAGGCGATAAAGAAAGTGCGCCGCGCCTTTGACGCAGAGCCAGCGCCTGTCGATTATTCGATGCACTGGGGCAAGCTTGGCTGGTGGGGCGATGCGGCGAAGGCGCACGCGGATTATGGGCCGCTGAGTGACCCACGCTCGCCCTTGTCGCGCTGGCGGGCCACGCGATCACGGCTGATCGACCCCGCCTGCGACGGCATGTTCCGCAATCAGGGCACCGTGGATTGGGCATTGCTCGATTGAGCGGCGCTCGATTAAGCCGCGCGGACCGCGTCCATCACGGACAAAAGGCGATTACGCAGCGCCTCATCCTGCACAATCGACAGGACATTGGCGATTGGCGTGCGCTGTTCCAGTGCCTGAAGGGCAGCGCGCGCCTCCTCCGTCTGTCCGACCATCGCGGCGGCGATGCAATATCCGGCAAGCGATGCAGGGTAATGGCCGCCATAGGTCACGGCGTCGGACAACATGGTATAGGCATCGTCAAACTGCCCTTCGAGCAGGAAGGCGATGCCTATGCCGCCAATGGCATAGGCCCGCACCGCAGACGCCGGGTTGACCCGCAGCGACATTTCAAAACGCGACCGTGCCCGCGCCGCCTTACCATTGGCAATATCAACCCATCCGCCCCAGAACAGCGTTGGTTGATAGCCAGGCAGGATCGACAAGGCCCGATCAATCAACCTCTCGGCAACGCGCATGTCGCCGCCAATGCTGACCATCGTGCCGGCGGCATACCCCAGCACTTCGACATTATTGGGGTCGCTGGCCAAAGTAAATTGATAACAGCTGATCGCGGCCTGTCGGCTGGCCAGCGGGTCAACGCTCCAACCCGCCTGATAAGCGATGGCGTGGCAAAAACCCACAAGCGCCGCAACCAGAACATTGCCCGGCTCCACCTCCTCTATCCGCTTGCACAGCGCAATAGCGGCACGGTTGCCTTCGGCTGTCCATTCCCGAAATTGCGCCTGCGCCTGCCAATAAAGGTCATAGCTATCGGCGCTACGCAATTGCCCGGTGCGCCCCCTATGTCGTTCGGTCAGGTCGATCTTGCTCCGTATCTGCGACGCAGTCTGTTCGGCAATCTCTTCCTGCAACGCCGTTTGACCGACCCTATCGCTGACAAAACGATGCGACCAGATGGACGCCGCAGTCTTTCCTTCGAGCAGCGACACCGCGACAACAATCTTTTCTTCTGTCAGCTCAATCCGCCCATCGACCAGATACCGGACGCCAAGCTGGTGGGCTATGTCTCGCGGCCCCATGCCTGCTTCATAGAGAGCGCTGGCCGCAGCCGAAGCCACAACAAACAGCGCGGGATAACGAGCAATGGCAAAACCGATTTCTTCGGCATAGCCAATGCTGATGCTGTTATTGCGCTCTCCATCATACAAAAAGGGCATGACCGCGAGCGACGGTTTGATCGGTACCGGCGGGGGCATGTGAACCAATAATGCTTCTTTGGGAGGCAATGCTTCTCCCAGCAGGCTATCGGGGCTGGCGTGATCGATACCACTGGATTGCGCAATCGTTTCCACCAGATCGTCAATGCGTGATCGCTGGTTGCGGAGCCAATCCTCAAAGGCTTCGCTATCGCGCAGGTCAAACCCTTCGAGAAACTGGTTGTCACGGATGGACGAGGCAGAATCAATGTGCAGCGCAAGGTCCAGTGCATCGACATTGATGCGTCCGAGGTCGAGCTGAATACGGTCGCGGCTGCGCAGCAACAGGGTGCCCGCACCACAGGCATCAAGCTGCCTGCCCAGTGAAGACAATTCGCGCCGCAAACTGGCCATCGCCTGTTCTTCATCGCGCGTTTCCCACAGCATTGTCCGAAGCCAGGTGCGACTGCGTTCGCCATTCGATGCCATGGCCAGCAACGCCAGCAATGCGCATGCCTTTTTGCTTGAAATGTCAATCCGCGTGCCATCCGGCGTCAACAGGGCAAAGGGCCCCAGCAAGCGCAGCGCATAATGCGACATTTGCAACAAGCCACTCCCCCCTCTGGCTTGACTTATATATATACAAGCAAGCCTAATAATATTCTTCAGCAATGCAATAGAGGAGGATTGCCGGACATTTCCAATTTCACGTTTTTTGGACGATGAACCCATAAGGGCGGGGCATTATAATATCGGAGGGGTGTAATGCGATTCTGGCACAAAGGATTAACGGCGGTTTTGGCCATTGCGCTATCCGGATGCGCTACGTTGCAACGCGACAGGACGATCAATCTGGAATGCCCGGCGCTTGAGCGCCACATGCAGGAAGTCGTCTTCGACCTGCAACCCGACGGGTCGCTGTCATCGGTGGTTGTCATAGGGGCGGCCGCGCGAAACGAGATAATGCGCGCCGAAGCGGCCGCGCGAAACGAGATAATGCGCGCCGAAGCGGCCGCGCAAAACGAGATAATGCGTTCCGAAAATGCTGAAATCAGTCCCGCTAGCGTTGATTACGATCTGTTGTCACGGGCCATGACGAACGCGGTGGACCGATGGAGCGCGAGTAGCGTATTCGAAAATAATAACCGACGCACTCCGCCGACGCCCCCTGCGATCCTGATCCTCTCGGGCGGCGGGCAGTGGGGCGCATTTGGCGCTGGCTATCTGCGCAGCCTGAGCAACAGCGACGACACCATACAGAGCTCGAACATCGTCACTAGCACTAGCATTCGCAGTGACGAAAACGCCATACGGAACTCGGACACCGTCACTGGTATTAGCACCGGCGCGATCCAGACATTGTTCGTCCTCGCCGATGATTATGACGGGCTGTATGATGCCTATACCGCGCATGAGACAGAGGAATATGCCCGCGTCTATTCGGGCATACAACCTCTCATTAACGGCTCGCGCTATTCGATCCGCCCCTTGCTGGGTCTACTCAGAGCCCGGCTGATGGGCAGTGACGGCAAGCCCTCGCTGCTCAGTGTAATCGCACATCGTCTGCATCATAGGACAGACGACATGCGCGGCCCGCGTGACGCCTTTGTCGGCATGGTCAATGCGCGGACCGGCAATTTTGTTGAGGTCGATCTGAGCGAGCTGATCCGCGACATCGTTCCCGATGGCGAACAACCGTCGGCAGAAGATGCTGAGTGCGTTGCGGCGGTTGTGCTCGCATCATCGGCAATCCCTGTTAATTTTGAGCCGGTCTCCATAACCTATGGCAAAGACGAGAGCGAGGGCAAAGACGAAAGCGAGCGGCGCGATGTTTTTTACGACGGCGGGGTTCGCCAGTCGGTGTTCTTGAACCACATCACCAGCCGCAGTATCGCCCAGATGGAACGCTTCCGACAGCCAAGCACGGGGAGAAGAGAGGCGTTTGGGCAGCCATTACCTGATAGCCTGCCATTCTATGTCATCCGCAACGGGCCATCAACCGTCCGTGATATGGCTGAAATCAACGACAAGCACGATATATTGTCCGCAGCAGAACGCGGATATTCCATCATCGTCAATCAGAGCGAGGTGATGGCCGTCTGTTCCTTGCGGCTCGGCAACCCGAGTGGGCAGATATGGGTGCAAACCGCCGATCGCTATCGCACGACTCCGGGGCTGGAAACTGGGCCGCCGCCCGGCTCCCCCTTTAACGCCGATTTTATGGATGGACTGGCGGCGCTGGGAAAAGAGGTGGGCAATGGCGCAAATGGGCAACCACGCTGGCTAACGCTCCAGCCGATCCAGGGAGGGCAGCCGAGCAGCGGCTGCGTGTTGCAATAGGCCACGCGGGCCGCATCTGTGTCGCGGAGGGCAAAGCACCACCAGCATCGTCTCCGCCGCGATGGTCACTTTGCTGGAATATCTCAAACGCACAAGGTCCCTATCCAGCGCGCTTGGTGCGCATCGCAGCAACCATCTTTATGCCCGTATCTTTCGACAATCGAGCATATTCGCCCGATCCGACCGCATGCATAGCTATACGTGACGCCACATCATGGTGGATGCCCCAGCCATAGTGTTTGGGCAGCGGCGACGCGCGCAGGCACGCCTGTGGCTTAGCGAAAAACGCGGCGCGAGCCTCATCCGTGTCGGGCAGGCCGTTTTTATCGGCATGGACCGCGAACAACAGATCGTCGCTTGTCATTGTGTAAGGCGCGGTAATCAGCAGCGCATATTGCCGCCCGGCGATGCTATCGGGCTTTGGCGGGATGATGCCGCCCGCAGCCGCGCTATCGGGCGCGATGGTGATGAGGGTGTTTTGGTAGTTGGTGGTGTGCGACATGCCCCCCTAACCCTCCACGCGGCCAACGCGAACCAGCACGCCGCTGGGGTCGCTTATCGAAAACTCATACGTCCCCCACGGCTTTTTATGCGGCGCGCCAGGCTCGATAATCATCTCGCGCACGCGGTCTGCCACCGCATCGACATCATCGACATAGAGATAGAGGCCGAACGGATTATCCTCGATATTTTTGGGCCAGCCATCGACTTTGGTGAGGTGCAGATGCCAGCCGCGCCCATCGGCAAGGATGCGGTAATCGCCATAATCGCTGGTCACTGCAAAGCCGAGCCGCGTGTAAAAACCCTCGCTGGCGTCGAGATTACTGCTCGGAACAATCGCGGTGACGTGGTGGTTTTCGCTCATATCTTGATCCTTTGGCGTGATTTGTTTCCACAGGATAGGCCAAGCGGTGGTGTGGGCATAGGGTGAAAGCGGCGTATGGGAGCGGTGCCGGACGAAAGCGGGCAAATGTCCGGCCCTGATGCCGTCAGTCCGCTAAAGCAAACCCGGCCGCGTTGCGTATAATTCGGTGGCTCGTCTCGATATTTGAAATAATCGTCATACGCGGCCCATTTTTCCATGCGGCACTGGCGTAAAATGCTGCCAGCTGCATCTCCATTGTTTCAATCGATTCAAATCGACGAATAAGTATATATTGATCTTGGTCGCAAATTGATGGCCCGAAATCAATGATCGCGATCCCATCCTGATGATGCAATGGCACACTTGATTCTACCATGGCATTATGAAAAATACCTCCAGATCCAGCGACAAGATGATAGGTAAGTATTTCTATAACCTGCATCCCCTCACTCCACCGTCACGCTTTTGGCCAGATTGCGCGGCTGGTCGACGTCGGTGCCCTTGGCGCAGGCCACATGGTATGCCAGCAGCTGCACTGGCACCGCATAGACCAGCGGCGCGATGAGCGGATGCACCGACGGCATCTCGATGGTCGCCATGCAGCCCTCGCCCGCCTCGGCAATCCCATCCGCATCCGAAATCAGCACCACCTTGCCGCCGCGCGCCATCACTTCTTGCATGTTGGAGACGGTTTTTTCGAACAAAGGCCCTGAGGGCGCGAGGACGATGACCGGCACCGCTTCGTCGATCAGCGCGATGGGCCCGTGTTTCATCTCACCGCTCGCATAGCCTTCGGCGTGGATATAGCTGATTTCCTTGAGTTTGAGCGCGCCTTCCAAGGCCAGCGGATAATCGGGCCCGCGACCCAGATAGAGCACGTCGCGCGCCGGGGCGATGAGGTGCGCCATCGCAGCGATGTCCTCGTCATGCGCGAGAGCGGCGTTCAATGCTGCGGGGGCCTCGATCAAGTGCGCCACGATGTCGCGCTCCTCCTCTGCCGAAAGCTTGCCCTTCACCAACGCCAGATGCGCGGCGAGCGCGGCGAGCACGGCAAGCTGACAGGTGAAGGCCTTGGTCGAGGCAACGCCGATTTCGGGGCCAGCATGGGTGGGGAGTAGCAAGTCCGCCTCGCGCGCCATGCTCGACGTTGGCACGTTGACGACAACGGCGATGGTCTGGCCATTCTCCTTGCAATGGCGCAGCGCCGCGAGTGTATCCGCCGTTTCCCCCGATTGCGAAATGAACAGCGCCAGCCCGCCTTCCTCCAGCACCGGATCGCGGTAG
>JBEBJX010000069.1:0-11237 GCA_040079655.1 Sphingopyxis sp.
CTCCCCTGAAGGGGAGGGGGGAGATTAGCATTGAGCGAAACACTCACCATCCGCCGCCCCGATGATTGGCACGTCCATTTGCGCGATGGGGCGATGATGCAGGCGGTGCTGCCCTATACCGCGCGCCAATTTGCGCGGGCCATTGTCATGCCCAATCTGTCGCCGCCGATAACCAGCGTCAAAGCGGCCATAGCCTATCGCGATCGCATCATCGCCGCCACACCAGAGGGCGTGAAATTCACTCCGCTGATGACCTGTTACCTGACAGACAGCGTGTCGCCAGGCGAAGTGACCGGCGGGCATGCGGACGGCGTGTTCACCGCCGCCAAGCTATACCCCGCGCATGCCACAACCAATTCGGCCGCTGGAGTCACCTCCGTCTCCGCGATTGCCAATGTGCTGGACGCGATGCAGGCTGCGCGCATGCCATTGTTAATCCACGGCGAAGTCACCGACCCGGCTATCGACATATTCGACCGCGAGGCGGTGTTTATCGAACGCACGCTGGAGCCAATGCTGCGCGACTTCCCCGACTTGCGTGTGGTTTTTGAACATATCACCACTGCCCAAGCGGTCGATTTTGTTGCGGCATCTGGGCCAAATGTCGCGGCGACCATCACCCCGCATCATTTGCATATCAACCGCAATGCCATGTTCGCAGGCGGTATTCGCCCGCACGCTTATTGCCTGCCTGTCGCCAAGCGCGAGGCGCACCAGCTGGCACTGCGCAAGGCCGCAACATCGGGCTCCCCCCAATATTTCCTTGGCACCGACAGCGCCCCGCACAGCGTCGCCGCCAAGCAATCGGCCTGTGGCTGCGCGGGGATATTCAATGCACCGTTCGCGATTGAAAGCTATGCTGCGGTGTTTGAGGAGGAGGATGCGCTCGACAGACTGGAGGGCTTTGCATCCATCCACGGACCGCAATTTTACGGACTGCCCCTCAATCAGACACAGGTGACGCTGGTTCGCCAAAGCGCGATTATCCCCGAGACATTGGACGCGGCCGGCACCCCCATTGTCCCATTTCACGCGGGCGAACCGCTGATGTGGAAACTAAGTGCCTGACCGATTTTGCCGCAGTGCGGACCAGCTATACAGCGCCAACGCGCCCCAGATGAGCGGGAATGCTATGCGATGTGCCAGTGTCGGCGCTTCATGGTATACATATATCCCAAGCAGCATTTGGGTCGTCGGGCCGATATATTGGATCAAGCCGATCGTAGCATAGCGCAATCGCCGCGCGGCAAAGGCAAACAATAATAACGGCACAGCGGTGATGACGCCTGCCGACACTAAAAGCCCGTCAATTGCCGCCCCCATGGCACCAAAGGCCAATTGGCCATTTGCGCCCCACATAGCCATCCCGAACAACGCGATGGGCAGCAACACCAGCGTCTCTGCGGTCAGGCCGACCATCGGGCCAGCCTGTGCCATTTTGCGGATCAAGCCATAAAGGCCAAATGTTATCGCAAGCGCGATGCTGATCCATAGCGTTGAAAGCGCGCCAAGCCCGAGCACAACCACCCCCGCTCCCGCCAATGCAACGGCGCACCATTGCGCTCGGCTCAGCCGTTCCTTCAGCACTGCAAAGCCCAACAGGACATTAAGGATCGGGTTGAGAAAATAGCCTAGGCTGGCCGCCAGGATATTGCCGTTCTGGACGGCCCAGATATAGAGCAGCCAGTTGGCCGCGATAAGCAATGCACTGGCCATCAACGGGGCAATCAGACGCCAGGAGGAGAGCGTCTCCCACAGCGCGCCCAGCCGACCGCGGATCAGTAAAATACCAAGCAGCAAAAATACCGACCAGATAATGCGATGCGCCACAATCTCCAGCGTCGGCACCCCGACCAGCCCGTGGAAATAAATGGGCATGATGCCCCACAGCGCATAGGCCGCAATCGCAGCATAAAAACCCGCAGCTGCGGGCAGTTGTTTTTGTGTCATGACGCTATCAGATGACCCCGCCACCCAGCCAAAGCCTGGCGATGCCGATGAGAACGACAATGAGGCAAAGGTTGCGACCGGCACGGCCATCAGACAACTGGCCAAGCGCCAGGCCGACCAATGCACAGGGGATGATGAGCCAATTGGCCCAGCCGAGGAGCGGGATGAAGGCCAGCAGCGCCAAGATGAGCGTGATGCCGCCGATGATAAGGGAAAAAATGTTGAGCATGAGGCGCTTATGCCACAGCCTGACGCGCTGGCAACCCTTGGTCAAAGCGCGCGGTTCGCCCGGCTGTGGCGCGGGCAACCCTAAACGTCCCATTTGCGAACAATATTTGCTCGCCTTAACCCTATTCCTTTCTTGCTGTTAACCGCGTCTGGTTACACTATGTTAACGCTTTCGGCCCTAGCGAGAACGAAAGTTAAAGGAGTATTAGTCATGTTGCCACCGCGTTTCCTTATGGCCAGCGCCGCCCTGTTGCTCGGACTGGCCGCGAGCGGGTGCGATCGCGAACCGACCAAGCTTGCCGAGCAGGATGACGGCCTGACGTCAAATGACCCAGCCGTAAAAAGCGCGATCGAAGACCAGATCATGGTCGATCCGGCGGTAACTGGCCAATCCAACACCAATGCTGCCAGCGCTGGCGCGCGCCCTGTTGATGGCGGCGTGCCCACGGTTCGCGGTGGCGGCAGCGCCAATGATGCCGTTGCAGATGCCCGCACCCGTGTGGGCGGACAAATGCTGCGCGCACCTGCGCCGGGCAGCTTCGAAGACACATGCGACAGCAATTGTGACCGCGTTGCCGGCGCGCGTCCAGCAACCTTGGGTGGCCTGGCGCGGCAACAGGCGGGTGCCGGGTGCGCCGCTGATGTCCGTTATGGTGCCGATTGGGCCCAACGCCTTCCGGCCGCATTTGCCATTTACCCGCGCTCTTCTTTGGTAGAGGCTGCAGGTGTCGCCAACGGTAGCTGCAATGTCCGCGTCGTCAACTTCCAAAGCCGCGCAGGCATGCAGGCAATCATGGACTATTATTACACTATGGCGATCCGCGGCGGCTATACGGCGGAACATCTGTTGCGCGGAACCGAACATTATCTGGGCGGGACTCGCGGCGACGAAGCCTTTGTGATTATGGCACGCAGCATCAATGGCGGTATTGTTGATGTCGACCTTGTGGCAAGCGGCGGGCGCTAATCGCCGACAATCAATGCCTCGCAGCCCCATCTGCGCAATGCGCATCAATAGATAATAGCCGCTCGACTTCGCGCCATCTGCAATAGCCGACGATGTTTCCGAGACTGCGACTTTGTGCTGCGCGCAACCGAGCCGCATGCGCCGCATCACTGGCAAATTCATCCGTCAATGCCTGTGCTTGCATAACCATAGCGCGCCCCCCCGAAAATGGCTGCGGCGCTGCGCTTATATAGTCATTGTGGGGCAAAATGAGGTGGTGGGCGCTGCCAAGGTCAAGAATATCCATAGCCGCAATCATAAATGACGTGCCTCTCCATTCCGCCACCGGATGGGGTGAATGGCGCGGTAACCAAAATACGCATACCACGGTGGGGGGCAAGATAAGAGGGTATCGCCAATATTTTGGTTGTCGAAAGGCCGTGACTGGCATAGCCATGGAAGATGCTCAAAAAAATAACCCTTGGCCTGGCCGGCCTCGTCATCATCATCGCCGCTGCGCTTTGGTGGCTTAGCCGCCCAGATGTTTCACGGCTTTCCAATGCCGAATTGACTGGCCGTGTGCCTGTAATCGGCGCGGCTCGCCCGCAATCCATCCCCACTATCCATATCGCACAGGTCTCCGCATGGCCAGCCAATGGCGCACCAGCGGCCGCACCTGGACTCGTCGTCAATCGGTTTGCAACCGGTCTGGCACACCCACGCAACCTCTATGTTCTGCCCAATGGTGACGTTCTGGTTGCCGAAACCAACTCGCCACCCCGCGAAGGCGGCGGCATTTCGAGCTGGTTCGCACGCTATATTTTGGGACGGGCCGGCGCGGCTGTGCCTTCGGCCAATCGTATCACATTGCTGCGCGATGCGGATGGCGACGGCGTAGCAGAGGTGAAAACCCCATTCATCACCGGGCTCACATCGCCCTATGGCATGGTGCTTGTCGGGACCAAGCTCTATGTCGCCAATACCAATGCTTTGATGGTGTTTGATTATGTGCCGGGCGCGACCAGCATTACAACAGCTGGGCGCAAAATCATTGACCTGCCGGCATCCGGGGCCAATTCTCACTGGACCAAGACATTGGTCGCCAGCCCTGACGGACGCATCCTATATGTTGGCATTGGATCAAATACTAACATCGCCGATGGCGGGATGGTGCGGGAACAGGGCCGTGCCCAGGTGATTGAAGTGCACCCCGACAGCCGGATTAAACGCACCTTTGCCAGCGGCATTCGTAACCCGTCCGGCCTTGCTATACACCCCCAGACTGGAGCCTTGTGGGCCAGCGTCAATGAAAGGGACATGTTAGGCTCTGACATGGTCCCCGATTACATGACCGAACTTGAATTTGGCGATTTCTACGGCTGGCCCTGGTATTATTGGGGCGGTTTCCTTGATGATCGCGTTCCAGAGGCTGACAGTGACGACAGGCGTTCCTATGTCGCGCGCCCCGATTATGCCTTGGGGGCACATGTCGCGCCTTTGGGAATGAGTTTTGCAACAAACCCTGCGCTCGGTGCGCCGTGGGGCAATGGTGCTTTTGTCGCGCTGCATGGGTCATGGAACCGGGTGCCTCGCGCGGGCTACAAGGTCGTGTTTGTCGCATTTGACGATGACGGGAGCCCGAGCGATGCCCTGCCGCTCGATATTTTGACCGGCTTTGTCAACGCTGCGGGGGAAGCGATGGGTCGCCCAGCAGATGCACGGCAAGGCGCCGATGGCGCGCTATTGGTTGCCGATGATGTTGGTAATATCATATGGCGGGTCAGCCGCGCTGCGCCTTAGGTCACAAACGCGCCGAATTACGCCGAGTTGCACTGGAATAATATGGGAGCGGAAGCTCCGGCGATGCTGATACAGTTCCGTCCATTGGCTTTGGCGAAATAGAGCGCCTTGTCTGCTGCGGCCAACGCTTCTTGTGTTGTCACGCTGGTAATCGCATCGGAAAGGCCGGCGGAAAAAGTGACATTTTCCATGCGTACGCCAGTGTCGCGTTGCACAAGGTTGCGCGATGCCACGTCAGCCCGCGCACCGTCAACAACCGCAGCGGCCTCTTCCACGCTCATGCCCGGGAAAAGGATTACAAATTCCTCGCCGCCATGTCGCGCTACATGGCAATGGTTGCCTGATATTTTGGCGAGCGTCGATCCAACCAATTTGATAACGCGGTCTCCCGTTTCGTGCCCATATCCGTCATTGACGCGCTTGAAATTATCGATGTCGCAAATGGCCAGCGCCAATCGCCCACCCACTTCGCGGGTGCGGTTCACCTCTGCGAGAAATCGTTTTTCAAATGCGCGTCGATTGGGAAGCCCTGTCAACTGGTCATGTTCGGCCTCGTGACGTGCGCGTTCAAGCTCGCGATGCATTTTTTTGCATTGCTTTTGGCTCGCACGCGCTTCCTTCTCAATCGATTGGCTACGCTCGACCATCCCCAAAGTCAGCGTGACTAGCCGAGAGGCAATGCTTGTTGCTTGCTCCGAATCCATAGCCGCAATCTGCCCTTCAAGCGCTTGTCGATAGTCGCTTGCCGTGCCTTGTGTTTTATCGGCAATACCAATCAGCGTCGCCAATTGCCCATCAACATTATCAAGCGTTGCCGCCAGTTTCTCAACAGTGAAATGTTCCGGCCGATGGCGCGCTAATATAGCCTGGACAGCCGCGTTATTCAGCTTGTTCCCTTGAGTCAGATGATGTTGAACCACCCTCGTTAGCGCATTGTCGCGGCCTGTCACAATATCGCGAGCAAAATCGAAATTCGCCCCGTTCAGATCCAGGTTATGCAAGTCCATGAAGGATTGAATGTCGCCATAAGCCAATTTCCGTAAAACCAGTCGTTGGCTGGAAACTGTCTGAACGGCCTCCTCGCCCACAACCGCGCTCGTGATCGGTTGCGCCTTATCACTGGCGCGCGATAACCATCTTTCCAACATGAAATTGCTTCCCAAACATAATGCTGGGTGCAGCATGGCCAATCATGGTTAATCAGTCGCGAGCAAAGGCTCCATTTTGGTTGCGTTTACCAGCATCAATCACACCCGCATCGGCATGAGCACATAGAGCGCTGGTGAATCAGCGCTCTCGCGGATCAGCGTTGGCGCAGCGGCGTCAGCCAGATGAAGCTCGACGCTATCCTCATCAATCTGCGCAATGATGTCGCTGAGATATTTGGCATTAAAGCCGATCTCGATTGGCTCGGCGCTATATTCACCCGATATCTCTTCGCTCGCCGTGCCATTTTCGGGGCTGGTCACCGACAGGGTGATCCGGCCCGTATCGACCGCCATTTTGACCGCGCGGGTTTTATCGGACGCGATGGTGGCCACACGGTCAACCCCCTGGCCAAAAGCTTTGGGATCGACGCGAAGCAATTTGTCATTCCCCGTTGGGATGACCCTGGCGTAATCGGGGAATGTGCCATCGATCAGCTTGCTGGTCAGCACCGCGCTGCCTAATGTAAAGCGCACCTTGCTTGGGGATAGCTCGACCTGAACCTGTGTTTCGCCCACTTCTTGCAATAATTTATGCAGCTCATTGACACATTTACGCGGCAGGATGACATCAGGCATAGATTCAGCGCCCGCTGGGCGGGGTAATGTGTAACGCGCCAGGCGATGCCCATCGGTCGCGGCGGCGCGCAGCAAGCCTCCGCTGGAATCAGCGCCTTCATCGGTCACATGGAGAAAAATACCGTTGAGATAATAGCGTGTTTCCTCGGTCGAAATCGCAAACCGCGTTTTTTCGATGATGGCGATAATGTCCTTGGCCGCCATTTCGAACTGGCACGGAAAATCGCTACCCTGATCGCCTGCCGCAATGATTGGAAAGTCGTCGCGCGGTAGCGTTTTAAGCTTGGATTGATACCGTCCCGCCGCGACGCGCATTTCGCCGTCGGCTGCGATGAGGCTGACCTCGCTCCCCTCTGGCAATTTGCGGGCGATCTCGAACAACAGGTGCGCAGAAACCGTTGTCGCCCCCGCTGTTTCCACCTTGGCCTCGACAGTTTCAACGATCTGCATATCGAGATCGGTCGCCATCACACGGATGACGCCATCGCCGCCCCCGCCTGGCATCGCCTCAATCAGCACATTCGACAGGATAGGGATTGTATTGCGCCGCTCGACCACAGATTGGATATGGCCAAGGCACCGCAACAATACCGCCCGTTCAATTTTCGCCTGCATCTGAAAACCCTGCCCTATTAAATATCACTAACCACAATGCGCGGTAAGACCAATGCTTGGCCGACTCCCTGCTTCGTGGCAAAGACACCCTTAGCGCGCTGGCCGCGAGTCGCAAGTAAAGCAATTGATGGAGCGGATGAAAATGGCATTTCCTGGGCGTATATTCATAGCACGCCACGGCGAAACCGTGTTCAATGCTGCACGCCGGATGCAGGGGACTGCCCAACAGACGCCGCTAACCCACAATGGATTTGCACAAGCAGATGCCATGGGCAAGGCGCTGGCGAAATGGCTTGGCACGCATCAAACTTTAGAGCTTTGGGCTTCGCCAGCGGGGCGGGCATTACAGACAATGGCGATAGCGACTCACCATTTGAGCGGTGACTATTTTACAGTACAGCAAGATGCGCGGCTGCGCGAAATTGACACGGGCCGCTGGGGCGGGATGAGCTATGCCGATGTGCAGCGCGAATATGGGCCATTTATCGAAACGAATACTGGGCTGTTCACCCTTGTTCCCGAAGATGGCGAGAGCTATGCTCAGGTTGGCGAACGATTGCGCGAATGGATTGACCATTTACCCCCTCACCCCGTTGATCGCCTCGTCGTGATGCATGGTATGTCGAGCCGGGTGTTGCGCGGGCTGTTGCTAGGGCTTGAACCACACCCCCGCTTTGGGGTGCCGATCGCCCCGGCGGTGGCGCAAGGATCGCTGGTGATGATCGGCGGGGGCGTTGAAAAGCTCATCCGTGTTGATCACAGCGGCGATCACGAATGAGGGCGATAGCCTCGGCTGCTTGCTTATTGCTGCTACACGCATCAGCGGCAACCGCGCGCGATTCGCTAGGGGTGTTTGACGATTGGGGCGCATTTCGCGACCCCGCCACCGCATCCGCGCCGCTGCGCTGCTATGCCATCGCACTGCCCCAAAACGGCGGCACGACCGTCCGCTTTGTCACGATCACCTTTTGGCCAGCATCACGGGTGCGCGGACAGGTGCATATCCGGCTGGCATCGGCAGCGCCCGCACGCAGCTCGGTCACCATGCGGGTCGGCAGCCAGCGCTTTACGCTCATCACCCGAGGGACGGGGGCGTGGGCCGCCAATGCCCAAATGGATGCCGCCATCGTGGCCGCCATCCGCAGTAATCGCACGATGAGTATCAACGTGGGCGGAGCGACGGCCGGCTTGCGGCTGCGCGGCGCAGCAACCGCGATCGACGCAGCGGCACTGGGCTGTGCACGGCGATAGCCAAAGCGGCGGCATAGCCTTATAGGCGCTACATCATGACCAGTATAGCCACCCCCCATATGCCGATATCCGGCACGATTGACCCCGTCCCCATCGCGCGCGATGTGCCGATGCGGAGCGATGGCAAGACTGACCTAATGGGCCTGACACGAGAGGCAATCCGCGAAGCGCTGATGGCGGCTGGCCTTGACGCCAAACAGGCAAAACTGCGCGCCAAGCAAATCTGGCATTGGACCTATCATCGCGGTGTGACAGATTTCGACGCAATGACCGACATCGCCAAGGCGATGCGCCCGTGGCTGGCGGAGCATTTCGTGGTCGGACGGCCCGATGTCGTTACCGCGCAAACCTCAAGCGACGGCACGCGCAAATGGCTGCTCTCGACCGCCGATGGCCACGAGTTTGAAATGGTGTTCATCCCCGATGCTGATCGCGGGACATTGTGCATATCATCCCAGGTCGGCTGCACGCTCAATTGCCGTTTCTGTCACACTGGGACGATGCGGCTGGTGCGCAATTTGAGTGCGGGTGAGATCGTCGGGCAGGTCATGCTGGCGCGCGATTCGCTGGGCGAGTGGCCCAAAGGGTCGATGGCTTGCGCAACTGACGACGACGGCGATGATGACGACGCCCCGCAATATAGCGCCGATGGCCGCATCCTCACCAACATCGTGTTGATGGGAATGGGCGAGCCGCTGTATAATTTCGACAATGTTCGTGACGCGATGAAGATCGTCATGGATGGCGATGGCCTGGCGCTATCACGGCGGCGGATTACGCTATCGACCAGCGGGGTGGTGCCGATGATGGCGCGCGCGGGCGCGGAAATCGGCGTCAACCTCGCCGTATCGCTCCACGCCGTCACCAAAAGCGTGCGCGATGAAATTGTCCCGATCAACCGCAAATATGGTATCGACGAATTGCTGGCCGCCTGCGCCGCCTACCCTGGTGCCAACAATGCGCGGCGCATCACCTTTGAATATGTGATGCTGAAAGACAAGAATGATAGCGACGCCGACGCGGCGGAACTGGTGCGATTGATCAAGCAATATCGCCTGCCCGCCAAGGTCAATTTGATTCCGTTCAACCCATGGCCGGGCGCGCCCTATGAATGTTCGGACCCGGCGCGGATCAGGCGGTTTTCGGAGAGTATATTCGCCGCCGGCATCTCTGCGCCGATTCGCACCCCGCGCGGGCGCGACATCGCCGCCGCCTGCGGTCAGCTGAAAACCGCCGCACAGAAAATGACCCGCGCCGAACTCGACCGATATAGTGATAGCGAGTGAAATGGGGCATCCTACAGCTCGGAAATCATGAACACCCAGACCATCTAGTGCATAAGCAACAGCGGAAAGCGAGCGGAGTCGATGAAATAGCGCGTGACCCCGCCGAACAATGTTTCGCGAAATCGGCTATGCCCAAATGCGCCGAGAACAACCAGATCAGCGCCCAATTCCAATGCACTGGATTCCAAAAGCTCTTCGATCGTCCATTGGCTGCGCTCTTTTTCGATGAGCTGGGCATGAATATTGTAGCGCGATAGATAGCTGAGCGCATCGGTAGCCGGAAAGGCCGCGCTCTTGCCTTTCTCGGCGATTGTCAGCAGCGTAACCGCGCCCGCGAGCGCTAATATCGGCGTAGCGGCGCGCAAGGCATGGGCCGCCTCAAAGCTGCCGTCCCACGCAACCATGATGGTGCCGTTTAGCCGCAACCCTGTGCTCCCACACGGCACCGCCAGCACAGGGCAGCGTGCACCCACCGCCAGCGCGCCGACATCTGGCCCGGTGGTGACGGCCCCTGGCTCGGGCAGTGACACAATGATGCAATCGGCCAACCGCGCCGCGCTGATCAGGGCATCCACAGGTTCGCTGTTCGATGATTCGATGCCCCACGGCACATCTTCCTCGGCGAGTTGCGCCGCGAGACGATCGACCAAAGCTTTTTCTTCGTCCGCAGCCTGTTGCATCGTTTCACCAACCAGAAATGCGCCGCCGAACGGATCAAGCGTCACATAGCGCTGCATCGGCGTGTTAATATGCAATTGCACATGCCCTTCGCGCGCGCGGGCCAGATCAAGCGCGCTTTGCAGGCGAGATTCCATCGCGGGGCTACCATCGGCATAGACAAGTAATGAACGCATGGGACATCTCCTCGTTACAGCAACAATGCTCTCTATTTTTTGCTTGCGCCATGACCAAGATCAATATGATGGCGGTTGAGTGATTTGGCGAGAGCGCCTATTGCCTGTGCTTCGATTTTCGAAAGCAAGGTGCGTTCATGCAAAAACTCTACCCCGATGCAAAGGCCGCACTCGATGGGCTGCTGAAAAATGACATGCTGATTGCCAGTGGCGGATTTGGCCTGTGCGGCCTGCCTGAGCGGCTGCTCGATGCGATTGTGGAAAGCGGTGTTACCGGCCTCACTTTTGCCTCGAACAATGCCGGAATTGATAATGAGGGCATCGGTAAGCTTTTGCGCACGAAACAGGTGAGGAAGATGATCTCCAGTTATGTCGGCGAGAATAAAGAGTTTGAGCGGCAATATCTGGCGGGCGAGTTGGAGGTTGAGTTTTGCCCGCAAGGGACGCTGGCCGAACGGATGCGCAGCGGCGGCGCGGGTATTCCGGGATTCTACACCAAGACAGGCGTGGGAACGCAGGTGGC
>JBEBJX010000070.1:0-11159 GCA_040079655.1 Sphingopyxis sp.
CCGTTACCCCCTACCGTCAACGCCTGATCCCCGACCCTCAATCCTCAATGCTCAAACACGGGCGCGCGTTTTTCCATATTCGCCATAACCGCCTCAATCTGATTGGCGGTGCGGATGACCTTGAGCTGCTCTTGGCTTTCGCAGAGCAGCAGCTCGGCATCGCTGGCGTGACCGAGCGCATTGCACAGCCGCTTGGCGCCGCGAATGGCTTGGGGATTTTTACCCGCAATCACGCGCGCCAGCTCCATCGCCTTGACGTGCGGATCATCGGCCAGATGGCTGACGAAGCCATAGCCAAGCGCCTCCACGCCGCTAAACTCGCGGTTGGTATAGGTCAGTTCGCGCAGCACATCGTCGCGCACCAGCCCGCGCCACAGCGGAAAACCTGCCATGTCGGGCACCAGCCCCCATTTCATTTCCATAATCGAGCACCGCGTGTCGGGGTGCGCGATGCGGATATCGGCGCCCGACATGATCTGGAAACCTCCGCCAAACGCCACCCCGTGCACCGCCGCGATGACGGGCACCGGCAGCATGCGCCAACCCCAGGCGACATGTTGCGGCAAATTGGCATCGCCGTGGCTGCGCGCCATCAGGTCGATCCCCGAACCGCCGCCTGCCATGCTCGCCATATCGAGGCCCGCGCAAAACGCCTTGCCTTCGCCCGACAGCACCACACAGCGCAGGCCCGCCGCCGCCGTCAGCGTCGTAATCACTTCGGCGATGCCAGCGAACATTGCCCCATCAAGCGCGTTCATCTTGTCCGGTCGGCTCAACCGGACATCGGCAATGCCACCATCGATCATTGTTATGGATACGCGGTCATTCATGATTTTGCCTTTTGCCAATATTGGTCACGCAATAGTCGTTTATAGAGTTTCCCCGTATCATGTCGCGGCAATTGGGCCAGAAAGTCGATGCGGCGCGGGATTTTCACTCCGGACAATTTTGTGCGGGCATAGGCGAGCAATTCGTCACGAAAAGCATCGTGGGCGTCGGCCATATCGACGGGCTGGATGACCGCGATAACCTCCTCACCCATCTCCTCATGCGGGCCGCCGATCACCGCGACATCGGCAACACGCGGATGGGTGACCAGGTGGTTTTCAATCTCTTGCGGGTAAATATTAACCCCACCTGATATGATCATGAAGCTTTTGCGGTCGGTGAGGAATAGATAACCGTCCTCGTCCACCCAACTGACATCGCCCAATGTGGACCATCCGCGCGTATTGCGACTGGCGGCCGTTTTTTCTGCGTCGCCATGATATTCGAAAACACTCTCGCTTTCGAAATAGACGCCGCCTTCTTGCCTCGGGCCAAGCTCTGTTTCCCCGTCTTCGGCCATGATGTGCAGTGTCGCCGTCACCGCTTTACCGACACTGCCCAACCCTTCGCGATCGGCCAGCCGCAACCAGTCTGCGGAGTTGATGTGCGTCAGGCCGTTTCCTTCCGATCCCGCATAATATTCCTCCAGCACCGGCCCCCACCAATCGATCATCGCGCGCTTGACCGGAACAGGGCAGGGCGCGGCGGCATGGATAGCGCAATTGAGGGTTGAGTGGTCATATCGCGCGCGCACCGCATCTGGCAGTTTCAGCATCCGCACAAAATGTGTCGGCACCCATTGGCTGCATGTCACCTGATATTGTTCGATATGGGCCAGCGCGCGCTCTGGGTCGAACTTTTGCATCAAGACGATGGTGCCGCCCAGCCTGTGCACGGTCATCGACCAACGCAGCGGCGCGGCGTGATAAAGCGGCGCGGGTGACAGGTAGATACTGTCTTCGCCCATCCGCAACAGCCCGGCCGCTATCATCATCATCGGGCTGTTTTGGGCAATGGCTGGGTCTTCGGGCAGCGGGATTTTAACACCCTTTGGTTGCCCTGTTGTCCCAGAGGAATAGAGCATGTCGATGCCGGCGCGTTCATCCCCTATCGGCGTGGGGGGCATGGCGCTCACCGCATCATCCCAGCTTTCATAACCCGCAATTGCGCCGCCCAAGGCATAGCGCGTGACACATGTTTGCAGCGCCCCAGCCGCCTCTGCCAAACTGGCCGATACGACCAGCAGCTTCGCCCCGCTATTTTCTAATATATAGTCAGTTTCGTCCTGCGTTAGCCGTGAAGAAATGCAGACATAGCGCAGGCCAGATCGCTGTGCGCCCCATGTCAGGCCATAATAATGCGGCGTATTGTCGAGCATGAAGGCGACCACGTCGTTATGGCCGAGCCCTGCGCTGCGAAACAGATGCGCCGCGCGGTTCGATGCTTCATCCAATTGACGATAGGTGATGATTTCGCCTGTTTCTGCCGCGATAATGGCTGGATGATCGGGTTTTTGTGCCGCAAAAATCACTGGGTGCACGGCCTGTCCTCCATCGCTCGCTGGTAACGGCTGCTCTTATCGGCGGATTTGATCGCCAGTCCAGCGGACGATCGCGCTTTCATCGATGCCGAGGCGCGCCGCCGTTCCCCCGCCAAGCTCTAGCACGGCAATGACCTCGCCGCCGCTCCCCACAGGCTCCAGCGATTCAGGGGTCGTATTCTCAGCGATCCGGTCGATGGTTCCGTCGGCGCGCACGAACAGCATATCGAGCGGGATCAGCGTATTTTTCATCCAAAAGGATGCAAATCTGGGCGGAGAAAATGGGAAGACCATACCCCTATTGGGGGCCATGCTGGTACGGAACATCAGGCCGCGGGCTTGTTCATCCTCCGTCCCTGCCACTTCTACCGTGAAATTGTGCACACGTGTTTCCATGGTGATGGTCAGTGGCACAAGTTGCAGGCCGGATTCGGCGTGGTTTGCGCCAGTCATAGCCGTGCCCCCGCCGTTACAGCCGGCTAGGCCGACCATCGCCGCCAAGCAATAGGACATTAGTCTATATTTGCGCAGTCCAGCTATTCTCATCGATCCATTCCCAGCACTATAATCATCAATCTTCAATCTTCAATCAAATCGCGCACATTGGCGCCGGGCGCAAGCGCGATAACCATCCGCGCCATCTCAAAATCATGGCCAGCGCGCATGAAAGCCGCCAACATTTTTTGCCGCGCTGCGGGGTCATTTTGCTGCTCGCTGGCATAGGGGCCCCATCGCCGCCGTTCGGCATAGCGCAACGCGGCTTCAATTTTGCTCGGCCCGCTTTGATCAATGGCGCTGGCACGATCAGTTTCACTGACGCCATCGGCGCGCAGGCTCTGCTCAACCCGCCTATTGCCATATCCGCGCCTGGCCAATCCGCGCGCCTTTGTTTCGGCAAAGACAGCGTCGTCAATATAATTTAGCGAAACCAGTCGTTCGGCTATGCTTTCGACATCGGGCGCAGCATCACCCGCCCAACCACGCTCAAATAATTTACGGTCAAGGTAGCGCATCAATTTGGCGCGAGTGGTTGCAAAACGGCTGACATAGAATAGCGCCAGATCGGATAGCTGAGTTTGACTCAGCGGTTTGGGGCTTCGCGGTTTGCGCGGCTCATTACGATAAGCTAGCTTCTTCATCTTGCCTCACTCATGCCACAGTCGCGCGCAATTTTGAATGCAACTGGTGAAATATGTGAATTGCCCCTATAGCCATATGACAATGATTTTTGGGGCGCATACATCCAAGATGCTGCATTTGACGGTATTTGACTGTATGAAGCATAACACGATAATCAAGGGAGTGCACAGGTGCCCGACAGTATCGACACGATGATTGCAGAGCCATTGGCTGATTTTTCGGCTGAGCTTGTCGCTATCCCGACCGATGACGGAACAAAGCGCCGATATGCGGATTTTGAGACGCTGGGCGATGCCCTCAATTATGCTGCAAAGGGCGCACGCGGCCTCAATTTCCATGACCCGCGCGGGCGTTTGGCGCGGGCCTATCCCTATGCTGAATTGCGCGAGGACGCTATTCGGGCCGCCTATCAAATGATTGCAATCGGTATCAAGCCGCTGGACCGTGTCGCGATTGTTGCAGAAACCAGCCCAGAGTTCGCCACGCTGTTTTTTGGCGCCATTTATGCGGGGGCCTGGCCCGTTCCGCTGCCGCTTCCAACCAGTTTTGGTGGTCGCAGCGCCTATGTTGAACAATTGGGTGTGCAATTGAACAGCAGCGATCCCTGCATATTATTTTACCCGCCTGAAATTGCGGAAATGGGCGCAGAGGCTGCGGCGCAACAGGGCGCCAAGGGGATGGCGTGGGACGCGTTTCTCGCTCAATCCGCGCCTCCTGTTGTTTTGCCATGCGCAAAGAGCAGCGACATTGCCTATTTACAATATAGCAGCGGATCGACCCGCTTTCCGCACGGCGTGGCGGTGACGCATCACGCCTTGCTCAATAATTTGGCGGCGCATTCGCACGGGATGCATATCACCGATGGGGATCGGGCCATATCATGGCTGCCATGGTATCATGATATGGGGCTTGTCGGTTGCCTGCTGTCGCCGGTCGCGAATCAAGTGACTGTGGACTATCTCAAGACCGAAGATTTTGCGCGGCGGCCATTGGCCTGGCTAGACCTGATCAGCCGGAACAAGCAAAATACGCTCTCTTACTCCCCCACCTTTGGCTATGAGATTTGCGCGCGCCGCGTCTCAAGCCAGACCCACGCATCGGACCGTTTCGATCTGTCGCGTTGGCGAGTGGCGGGCAATGGGGCGGATATGATTCGCCCCGATGTCATGCAGAGATTTATCGATACCTTCGCTGATGCCGGGTTCCGCGCCAATGCATTTTTGCCGAGCTACGGCCTGGCCGAAGCGACATTGGCGGTTTCTATCATGCCACCAGGGGAAGGGATCGTTGTCGAGCTGGTCGAAGAAACCCAGCTTTCGGGCGGCGAGGCACGCGAAAACCGCCCCACGCGCTATCGCGCCATTGTCAATTGCGGTAAGGCCGCGCGCGATATGCTGATAGAGGTGCGCGAAGAGGATGGCACACCACTCAGCGATGGGCAGATCGGCAAGGTTTGGTGCTCTGGACCATCGTTGATGGCCGGCTATTTCCGCGATGCCGAGGCCACCGAGGCCTGCATGGCCGATGGCTGGCTCGACACAGGCGATATGGGTTATTTATCAAACGGTTATATCTATATTGTTGGCCGTGCGAAAGATATGATCATCATCAACGGTAAAAATCACTGGCCACAGGATATTGAGTGGGCGGTTGAGCAATTGCCGGGATTTAAGTCAGGCGATATTGCTGCTTTTGCCATCACCACCCCCGGCGGGGAAGAAACGCCCGCCGTGCTGGTGCAATGCCGCACCAGCGACGATGCCGAGCGCCAACGACTGCGCGAGGAGATTCGCGAACGCGTGCGCTCTATCACCGGCATGAACTGCATTATCGAGCTTGTGCCGCCGCGCACTTTGCCGCGCACCAGCTCTGGTAAATTGAGCAGGTCAAAGGCACGCACCCTCTATTTGACCGGCGAAATCATCCCCTACTCGATGGCGGCATGAGCCTCTTTTGCGATCAACTGAGTGCAATGGCCCATGAATCGACGATTTTCACCGCAATGCTAACCAAAAAATAACGCGTCTGGCTCTAGTCGGGCTTATGAGCGTGGCAAAGCACAACATCGGTGAGCAATTGGCGATTCCGCTGCGTCTGGTGCTGTTTGGCGGCAATATGCCGACGGTTGACCTTTCAGAAATGCGTGTCGAACAATTGGACCAGGCGAAGAGCGCAGCTTTGATTCAACTCGGTGCGATGTTGGTTGGTGTGTTAGGCATCATTGCACAAAATATTGACTCACAGCCTTATTGGGTGCTCGGCGTCTATGCGACTGCGGTTTGCACTTGCTTAGCCACGCGGTATTTGCTGGTGGACAGCCGTGGAAATGGGTGGATACAGTCCTCGTCCGGCTTTGTTGCGCGCGAAATAATCCTTGGCTCTGTTACGGGGTCAATTTTGGCAGCGCCGATGATCTGGCTCGCCTGGGCTGGCGACGCGCAAGCGGCAACGAATGCATGGCTCATCTTGATCGCGATGATGGCGTTTTACGGCTTCAAGTCGGCGCCCATCCCCATCATGTTCTGCTCAATCATGCCGTTTGTTGGGGGCATTTCTGCCGCATCTCTGGCCGCTTTGGGCAATTGGCCTGGAGCGTTCAGTGCCATCCTCTTCACTACCATCAGCATCATGTCTCTGTTGGCGGTCGGGCGCGAATATATCCGCCTCGCCATTCTTGGCCGAAAAGCCATGGAGCGCGGCGAAACGGTTAGCCTTTTGCTGCGCGAGTTTGAAGACACGTCAGCAGATTGGTTATGGCAGGTTGATAGCAATCGCCGCATTTCACGCCCCAGTCCGCGCTTTGCCCACGCCGCTGGTCAGGAGCCTGATTTTCTCGAAGGCGTGGGGTTTTTGCAATTACTGGCTGGCAATCATTGGGAGAAGGGGACGCTGGACCCGGCGTTGCACGAGCTTGCCGACCGCCTTAATCGTCGGGAAAGCTTCTCTGGGCTGAGCATCCCCTATAGACGCAATGGCGGCCTGCGATGGTGGAAAATCTCGGCTTCCCCCAATTTTGATGCGTCTGGTGCCTTTATGGGGTTCCGCGGCGTGGGCTCGGATGTGACAGAGCAACGCACGTCGGCAGACCATATCGCGCATCTGGCGCGATTTGATGCGCTCACTGGCCTACCCAACAGGCTTTTTATCAATGAAACGCTGACCGGGGCGCTCGCATCAGCTGCAGAATGGCGCCGTAGCTGTGCATTTTTGATGATTGATCTTGATAGGTTCAAGGCGGTCAATGACACGCTTGGTCACCCGATCGGCGACCGATTATTGGCGCAGGTAGCCTCAAGGCTAAGCCAATTGTGCGGCGAAGATATTGTTGCCGGTCGCCTGGGCGGCGACGAATTCGCTGTCGTCATGCGTGAAATTGCTGGCATCGAGGATGTTGAGCGTCTGGGTAACAGGATCATAGAGCTTGTCTCGCGGCCCTATGAGATTGACCACCATATGCTCTATGTCGGGGCAAGTTTGGGTTATGCTATTGGCCCGCGCGATGGGGCTACTGTAGAGGCATTAACGCGCAATGCCGATCTTGCGCTCTATCGGTCAAAGGATAAAGGCGGCGGTGTCGTAAACACTTATGAGCCGAGCCTGCACGATCAAGCGCGCGAGCGGCGCGAAATCGAAATAGAATTGCGCTCCGCCCTCAAGAAAAATGAGTTTACCGTTCATTACCAACCTGTGGTTACCGCCGATGGGATGGTCGATGGGTTTGAGGCTCTGTTGCGATGGAATAATAAGAAGCTCGGCCTAGTATCGCCTGCCCTGTTCATTCCGGTAGCAGAAGATACGCGATTGATCGGCCCCATCGGTGAGTGGGTGTTGCAAACCGCTTGCCGCGAAGCCGTGAACTGGCCAACATCCACCAAAGTTGCTGTCAATGTGTCAGCTGAACAACTCGCTTCATCAGATTTTGTCGGGTCGGTGGTGAAGGCATTGTCGCATAGCGGGCTTACCCCTTCGCGGCTTGAAATCGAAGTGACGGAAAGCGTGTTCCTCCGCGAAATATCGGGTGCGATGGCAACGCTTGATCAAGTGCGCGCGCTTGGCGTTAAGCTGGTGCTTGATGATTTTGGCACTGGCTACTCTTCGCTTGGCTATCTTCGCATGGGTCAGTTTTCGACAATCAAGGTTGATCGCAGCTTTGTTCAGGGCGCGCTTACGGGGAATAGGGAATCGATCGCTATCATCAGAGCGGTTGTCGCATTGGCCGATAGCTTGGAAATGACCACAACTGGCGAGGGGGTTGAGTCTCAGGAAGAAGCCGATGCCATTATCGCGCTGGGGTGCAAAAAATTACAGGGCTATCATTTCGGCCGCCCCATGCCCGCAGAAGAAGCGCGGGCGATTTTTCGCAAAAACGACCATCGTTCCAAATCCAACGCCGCCTGACGCCACCGCCGTTTCACCGCGATTTCGGCTGGTCGCTTGGGGAAAACATTTCACCGCCCACTGCTGATTTCGCTGCTCGCCCTGCCGTTTGAAACGAACCACTCGCCGCCTAGTGGTTGTGCGCTGGGTCACAATCGCTAGGCCATGCTTGAGAAGCGGGATAATCCGCGGGGGTCGCAAACCAATGCTCAGTTTTTTTCGCAGCCTGTGCTTGTCACAGCTTACGCTGATGGGGCGCTTGCCGCGCCTCATGCTGTTGGCGGCCCTTGCCCTGTCTAGCATGGTCGCCGCTCCGGCATTGAGCTCATCCTATCTGCAATGTGTGCCCTTTGCCCGCGCCGAATCGGGTGTGGAGCTGTTTGGCAATGCTCGCGATTGGTGGGCCCAGGCGGGTGGGCGCTATGTCCGTGGCCAAAGCCCGCGTGTCGGCGCGGTGATGGCTTTTGCACCCACCCGGGCTATGCCGATTGGCCATGTCGCTGTGGTTAGTCGCATCGTCTCTGATCGCGAGATTTTATTGAGCCATTCCAATTGGTCGCCTATCAATGGGCGGCGTGGCCAGATTGAACGCAATGTTCGCGCCCTCGATGTCTCGGCGGCGGGCGACTGGTCTTCGGTGCGAGTGTGGTATGCGCCTATTCGCGATCTGGGCCTGCGGGCCAATCCGATCCGCGGGTTTATCTATCCAAATGCGGCGGCCAATGCGGCCCCTGCGGCTGGCTCGCTGGCTTTCGTGCCCGACGCCGATGGCGCGCTCAGCAGGATTGTCGCCAGCGTCGGCAATTAATCGGCCCCACTATTCGCTCTCTGATGCTTCAACAGTTGAATCATTACCTTTTTCATCCGCAACATCTTCAAACCAAGCCTCTACCGGTCCGGACAATTTGATGGTCATCGCCTGGCCATGCCTGTCGAGCGAGCGCCCCGCCGCGACGCGGATCCACCCTTCGGACTGGCAATATTCCTCAACATCATGGCGCTGGGTGCCTTTGAAACGAATGCCAACGCCGCGCCGCAGCAATTCTCCGCCGAAATGCGGGCTGCGTGGATTGATCGATAGACGGTCGGGGGGGGTATCAGACATCGGGGTAGGCCTCATTTCTGTTTGCGCTGCTGTGGCCTCCTGTCGCAGCGGGCGGGTAAAATCAACCCTGCACCCATGCCTTTATGCTGGATGCGCCGCCAGGAAAGCGCGCATCGCCGCATTGACTGCTTGCGGAGCTTCCCATGGCACGAAATGCCCGCAATCATGGACCGGAACAATCGTGGAGTTTGGCACCAGTTCTTCCAGCCCGTCGAGGTTGCACGGCGGCAGCGCAAGGTCGTCCATCGCCCAGATGACGAGTGTGGGGGAGAGTAATTTGGGAAAATCGGCGGCTGTCATCGCGGCCCCTGCGGCCGCTTCATTCAGTGCGGGGAGCGCGACCTCTTCGTCCATCGCTGGTATGGTGATGGCGGCGGCACGATACCAGTTGAGCATGCCGAACGCGGCGTCGCGGTCCTGCCAGTCGGCGAGCAGCGCATCGCGCTCCTCCGGCTCCATCGCACTTGGGCGGTCCCATTTCACCACCTTTGCCAGCAAGCCGACCAGGCCATGTTCGCGGACCAGCGCATCGTTGGCGCTGTCGCGGAAGGCGCGCATATATTGGCTCGACGCGCGCTGATGCATGTCGGTGATCAGCAAGCGCTGAAACAGGAACGGATGCGGCGCATTGGCGATGACGACGCGGGTGACGCGGCCAGCCCAGGCCGGGTTTGGCGCGCCCGCCTGGCCATTGAGCGCGATGCTCCAGGCAATCGCGCCGCCCCAATCGTGCCCGGCAATGGTGAAATTGCCTATCCCCAGGGCATCGGCGAGCGCGAAAATATCGGCGGTCAGCTTGTCGGCGGTATAGGCGCTGACCTCCTGCGGTTTGGATGATCCGCGGTATCCGCGCTGGTCGGGCGCGATGCAATAATAGCTGTCGGACAGCGCCGCCATCTGGTGCCGCCATGTTCGGTGCGATTCGGGAAAGCCATGGAGAAAGATGATCGGCGGATTGGCCAGACCACCTGCGGTCCACACGTCCATCTCGATGCCGGTGGAAAGCGCCAGGCGCTGTTGTGTTTCTGTCAATGTCATGCGTCTTCCCCCGGGGCGCTGGCGCGGATCGCCATGGCGTGGACTCTCCCGCCGACTATATCACCCAGCGCGGCGTTGACCATCCGCTGGCGATTGACGCGGTTCACGCCCGCAAAGGCGGCGCTCTCCACCTCCACACTGAAATGGCTTGCCCCGCTGCCATCGTCGCCGGCGTGGCCGTGATGTTTGGCGCTGTCGTTGGTGACGATCAGGCGGGTGGGGGCGAACGCCGCGACAAGCAGGCTTTCGATTTCGATTGCAATGGGCTGGCTGATCATGTGCATGGAGCCTTTTCAAGTGAGATGGAACTATCGAACGGCTCGGAAAAGGCGGAAAACAGAGACTGCATCGTTTCAATCTCAATGAAACAGACCGCCCTCTTCCCATATCGCGCATCTTTAGCAAAGGAAAATCATGACCGACCTCAACGCCCTCAACGTCCGCCGTATCCAGACCGCCCGCGACCATATGGCGATGGAGGTGGTGCATGATTGGGACGGGGTGATCGCCACCTTTGCCCACCCGCGCTATGAATTGCTCGGCCCTGGCACGGTGTTCGATGGCGAGGAAGCGGTGCGCGGGTATTTCGCGGCGTCGCGCACGCCCTTTCCCGACCAGGCGAATGAGGTTATTGCCATCGCCGCTGATGGGGACATTGTGTTGGTCGAGTTCTGGCTGAGCGGAACGCATCTCGGGCCGCTCAAACTGCCCGGCCGCGTGGTCGAGCCAACGGGGCGCAGTTTTCGTATCCGCATGGCGGGCACGTTCGAGTTCGCGCCGGGTAGCGACAAGATCATTTGCGAACGGCCCTATTATGACCAGTCGGCGGTGCTTGTCGCGCTCGGGTTGGTTTAGGCGCTGTGCGCCGCCGTCAAATCAGCCTCAGATTGACCATCTTTGCCACCGCATGCGCGCGGGTGACCGCGCCCAGCTTGCGGCGGGCATTGTCGATGTGAAACCGCACTGTTGTGCTCGACAAGCCCAGAATCACGGAAATATCCCAATCAGTTTTGCCCTCTGCAACAAAGGCCAGACAGTCGCGTTCGCGCCGCGTCAGCCGGACCGGATCGGCGGCGATTTCGGGAGACAGGCTCAACAGATGTTCGGTGAGCATCAGCCCAGCAAGCGAAA
>JBEBJX010000071.1:0-11135 GCA_040079655.1 Sphingopyxis sp.
GTTTCGATAAATCGCGGATAGTGGCAGGTCAGTTGTCCGCCCGTATCCATGACCTCAAATGCGGGGCGAAAACAGGGGTTGCCAAAGCTTGCCGCCACCATATTTGCGCTCGCCGGAATGATGAGATCAGCGATTTGGCGGCGCGGAATGGGGATGTCATTGATGCGCACTATGCCATCGACCACCTGGATCCGGTCGCCAGGCAGGCCGATGACGCGTTTGATATAGTCGGTACGGTTACCCGGCGGGGCCTTGAACACCGCAACGTCGCCGCGCGCTGGCATGCGGCCAAGGATGCGCCCGGGGATCAACGGCAGGCTGAACGGCAGGCTGTGGCGTGTATAGCCATAAGCCATTTTATTGACCATCAGATAGTCGCCGATCAGCAAGCGCGGCTGCATCGATTCAGACGGGATGTTGAATGACGAGATAAAAAAGCTGCGGATGATCAGCACAAGCAAGGCGAATTTCAACAGGAATACCGCAAAATCACGCAGTTCACGCCGCAAATCATGCGCTACTGGTTGCGCGTCCTGTTCGGGGCTGTCATGGCCTGCTGCGGCAATGTTCAGGGTTTCTGGCATGGTTGGCGCTTTGCGGCTTTGCGGTCCTGCGGTCAAGGAAATGGAGTAGATGCGCGTGACAGATTTTGGTGTGGCTTTTTCTGCAGCTTGGGAGCGGGCAGATGCGTGGAAGCCGAAAACATTGGCCGCACTGGTTGATGACAGCTTCGATGACCGCAAAGAAGCGCTGGTGCATCATCTGTGTGGTATCCGTTTTGACTGGGCGAAGACACATCTTGATGCCGCAGCGATAGCGGCATTTTCTGCGCTCGCCGATGCTAGTGGTCTCGAGCCTGCGCGCCGCGCGATGTTTGGCGGCGAGGCTGTCAATGTTACCGAGGGGCGTGCGGTCGAACATTGTGCCCAGCGTGGCGAGGGCGCGGCGGAGAGCGTCGCGCTGGCCAATGCCTTTCACGAGCGGACGCGCGCGCTGATCGAAGCGATCGACGTCGGTGCATTCGGTGAGATCAAGCATCTGCTCCACATCGGCATCGGCGGGTCTGCGCTCGGCCCCGAATTATTGATCGATGCTTTGGCGCGTGATGCGGGGCGCTATGATGTAGCCGTGGTATCAAATGTTGATGGTGCCGCGTTGGAGGAAGTGTTTAAGCGGTTCGACCCCGAAAAAACCTTGATCGCCGTCGCGTCCAAAACCTTCACCACCACCGAAACCTTGCTTAACGCCACATCGGCCATCGCGTGGATGACCGAAGCCGGGGTTGATGACCCGATGGGCCGCGTCATCGCGCTGACCGCCAAACCGGAAAAAGCGATTGCGTGGGGAGTCGATGAAACCCGCATATTGCCCTTTTCGGAGAGTGTCGGCGGGCGCTATTCGATCTGGTCGTCGATCGGCTTTCCGGCTGCGCTGGCGTTGGGGTGGGACGGTTTTGCCGATCTGCTGGATGGTGCGGCCGCTATGGATCGTCATTTCCGCGGGGCGCCATGGGCGCAAAATACCCCGGTCCTCGCGGCCTTTGCCGACCTCGTCTATGCGCAAAACATGCGGTGCGAGACGCGCGCGGTTTTCGCCTATGATGAACGACTGCGGCTGCTTCCCTCCTATCTTCAGCAATTGGAGATGGAATCGAACGGCAAGCGTGTGCGCACCGACGGCGCGCCGCTTGATCGCCCGTCCGCGCCCGTGACATGGGGCGGGGTTGGCACCGATGCACAGCATGCGGTGTTCCAGCTGTTGCATCAGGGAACGCACCTCGTTCCGGTTGAATTTCTCGCGGTGATCGAGCCTGGTCATGACCTCAACCCCGCGCATCACGAAGCGCTGTTGGGAAATTGCATCGCCCAAGGTGCGGCGTTGCTGGCGGGGCGGCGTAACCCAGCCGACCCAGCACGCGACTATCCCGGCAACCGGCCATCGACCACGCTGCTGCTCGATCAATTGGACCCGCGCACATTGGGGGCGTTGATCGCTTTTTACGAACATCGCACCTTTGCCGGTGCGGTGATGCTGGGGATCAATGCCTTTGACCAATTTGGGGTCGAGCTGGGCAAGGAAATGGCCCTGGCAGTTGCGGGAGATGGCGCGGTCGATTTTGACATGGCGACCCAGGCGCTGCTTGCGGCGGCGTTTGGGCCAGAGGGTTCATCATGACAGATTTTGACTATGACCTATTTGTCATCGGTGCAGGATCTGGCGGGGTGCGCGCGGCGCGGATTGCCGCAACACATGGCGCGCGCGTTGCCATTGCCGAGGAATATCGCGTCGGCGGGACTTGTGTTATTCGCGGCTGTGTGCCCAAAAAAATGCTCGTCTATGGCGCGCATTTCGCCGAAGACCTGCACGAGGCGGCGCGATTTGGCTGGGACATAGATGGCGCGCGGTTCGACTGGCAACGGCTGCGCGATGTGGTTCAGGCCGATGTCGCGCGGCTCGAGGGGCTCTATTCGCAAACATTGGCCAACCATGCGGTGACGCTGTTTGCCAGCCATGCGCGCGTGGCCGGACCGCATAGCGTGGCGTTGGCCAGCGGAGAGGTTGTGAGCGCCAAGATTATCCTGATTGCCACCGGCGGGCGCCCTCAGTTGCCTGACATAGCGGGCGCGGAGCATGGCATCACCTCGAACGAGATATTTCACCTCGACGCGCTGCCGCGCCGCGCGCTGATTGCGGGCGCTGGCTTTATCGCCAACGAATTTGCCGGCATCCTCCATGCCTTTGGTGTCGAGGTTACGCTTGTAACGCGGGGCGAGCGGATGTTGCGCAGTTATGATGCTGAAATTGTTGATCGGCTCATCGATATTTCGCATGCCAAGGGGGTTGATGTGCGGATGAACTTTCATCTCAAGGCCATCCACAAACAGGCGGATGGCAGCCTGTTGGTCGACGGCGGAGACGCAGGCGCGATCGAAACTGATCTGCTGCTGTTTGCCATTGGCCGCGCGCCCAATATCGAGGGACTGGGCTTGGCCGAAGCCGGCGTCGAATGCGATACGCAGGGCGCGGTGATCGTCGATGCCTTTAACCAATCGTCAGTGCCCAGCATTTATGCCGTTGGCGATGTCACCAACCGCGTGCAATTAACCCCGGTCGCTATCCGCGAGGGCCACGCCTTTGCTGACACGGTTTTTGGCGGCAAGGCGCGCAAAACCGACTATGACAATATTCCGACTGCCGTATTCTCCAGCCCGCCGCTGGCCGGAGTCGGGTTGACCGAGGATGAGGCGCGGGCAAAATTTGGCGAGGGTGTGCGCATTTATCGTAGCGATTTTCGGCCGATGAAGAATGTCGTGTCGGGGCGCGAGGAGCGCAGCCTGTATAAAATGATAACCGCTGGCGGTGATCAGCGCGTGGTCGGGCTGCACATGATCGGCCCCGACAGCAGCGAGATTTTGCAGGCGGCGGCGGTCGCGGTCAAGGCAGGGCTATCCAAACAGGCGTTTGACGATACCATGGCGCTCCACCCCAGCATGGCCGAAGAACTGGTGTTGTTCAAATAAGATTGCATATTGCAACTTAATGTGCCAATCAGATCCTAAATATAGACTCAAATATAAGCGAGTAAACAGGACATGGAACTGCATGGCCAAACCGCATTGGTCACCGGCGGAACGGACGGGATCGGCGCACAACTGATCCGCCAGCTTCGCGCCAAAGGCGTGACCGTGATTACCCAAGGCCGCAATGCCGAGCGCAGCGCCGCGACCCGGGCGGGTGGGCCAGTCTATTGCGCGACCAAAGCGGCGCTGCGCAGCTATTCCCAAGCACTGCGGGCGCAGTTGGAGGGGATCACGGTGCATGTGCTCGAAGCCCTGCCGCCTGTCGTTGAGACCAAGCTCACCGCTGGGCGCGGCAACAACAAGATGGCACCTGAAGAATGTGCGCGGCAGATCGTGGTGGCGATGGAGGCCAGCGCCGAAGAGGTCAACGTCGGCATGGTCAAGTTGCTGCAAGTGGTGAACTCGATCTCGCCCGCGCTGGCACGGCGGATCATGATCAAGTTCTGAGGAGAAATCGCATGACTGGAACAGTATTTGTATCGGGTGGCAGCGGCTATATTGCGGGCTTTTTGATCCGGCAATTGGTGGCGGATGGTTGGATGGTGCACACCAGCATCCGCAATCTTGCCAAGGAAGATCAGGTCCGCAACCTGCTTGGTGTCGATAATGCCAAGCTGAAATTTTTCGCCGCTGATCTGATGAGCGACGCCGGATGGGCCGAAGCGATGGCGGGGTGCAGCCATGTCGCGCATGTCGCATCACCGCTTCCCTCGAATGCGCCAAAATCAGCCGATGAACTCATCATCCCCGCGCGCGATGGGGCGCTGCGCGCGCTCAAGGCCGCGAAAGCCGCCGGGGTCAAACGCTTTGTCATGACATCATCGGCCGCTGCTATCGCCTATGGCCATGGCAAAACCAAAAGCCGCTTTACCGAGGCAGACTGGACCAATGTGGCAAGCAAGGATGCCTATCCCTATGTCCAGTCTAAAACGATAGCCGAGCGCGCGGCGCGCGATTGGGTGGCGGCGGAAGGCGGGGATATGGAATATGTCACGGTCAATCCGTCACTGGTGCTGGGCCCGCTGCTGTCCGACGATTTTTCGACCTCGCTGGAAGCGATCAAAAAATTGATCGAAGGATCGCTGCCCGGTCTCCCCAATTTCGGGTTCGGCGTGGTTGATGTGCGCGATGTTGCCGACCTGCATGTCCGCTGCCTGACCGCGCCCAATATGGCGGGCGAGCGGTTCATCGCATCTGGCCCGTTCCTGTGGATGCGCGACGTCGCGGCGATATTGCGCGAAGGGCTGGGCGAGCAAGCGCGCAAAGTGCCGACGCGGAAACTCCCCAATTTCCTCGTTAAGCTCTCGGCGCTGTTCGATCCAGTCATCAAACAAGTGGTCGGTGAGCTGGGCAATGTCCGCGAAATGGACGCGAGCCACGCCAAAGCGGTGCTGGGCTGGGAAACGCGACCCGTGGCCGAGAGTATCCTCGATACGGCGCGCGACATGATCCGCCTGGGGCTGGTCAAGGTCTGAGTTTTTACTTGGCAATGCGCGTGATTAAGGGGAAAGGGTAAGGCATGCTTCGCTTTTCCCGATGAGGTTTATCATGTCCGCCAATATCGCTGAGCTTGAAAAACGCCGTGCCGCCGCGCGAATGGGCGGCGGGCAAAAACGGATTGATGCACAGCATGCCAAAGGGCGGTTGACCGCGCGCGAGCGCCTGTCGATCCTGCTTGACGAGGGATCGTTCGAGGAGCTCGACATGTATGTCGAGCACAATTGCGTCGATTTCGGCATGGCCGACACCAAAACCCCCGGTGACGGTGTTGTAACCGGCAGCGGCACCATCAACGGCCGCCTCGCCTATGTTTATGCGCAGGATTTCACGGTGTTTGGCGGCTCGCTCAGCGAAGCGCACGCCAGGAAAATCTGCAAGGTCATGGACAATGCGATGAAAGTCGGCGCGCCGATCATCGGCCTGAATGACAGCGGTGGCGCGCGGATACAGGAGGGCGTGGCGTCGCTGGGTGGCTATGCCGAGGTGTTCCAGCGCAATGTGCTGGCATCGGGCGTGGTGCCGCAAATCAGCCTTATCATGGGGCCGTGCGCGGGCGGCGCGGTTTATTCGCCGGCGATGACAGACTTCATATTCATGGTGAAGGATACAAGCTATATGTTTGTAACTGGGCCAGAAGTTGTCAAGACTGTCACCAACGAAGTGGTTAGCCAGGAGGAATTGGGCGGGGCGGTGACGCACAGCAGCAAATCGGGTGTGGCCGATAATGCCTTTGAAAATGAGATTGAGGCGCTGCTCAGCGTTCGAGATTTCTTTGACTTCTTGCCCGAAAATAACCGCAGCGGCGCGCCAGAGCGGCCAACTGCGGACGAATGGGACCGCATCGAGGACAGCCTCGACACACTGATCCCCGATGGTGCCAACCAGCCTTATGATATGCACGAAGTGATCCGCAAGACCGTTGACGAGGGCGATTTTTTCGAGGTTCAACCCGCCCACGCCGGCAATATCCTGATCGGATTTGGACGCATCGAGGGGCGCACCGTGGGCGTGGTTGCGAACCAGCCGATGGTGCTCGCGGGCTGCCTCGACATCAATTCATCCAAAAAAGCCGCGCGATTTGTGCGCTTTTGCGATGCGTTTGAAATCCCGATCATCACCTTTGTCGATGTGCCTGGGTTTTTGCCCGGCGTCGCACAGGAACATGGCGGGATCATCAAACATGGCGCGAAATTGCTGTTTGCCTATGGCGAAGCGACCGTGCCGAAAATCACCATCATCACGCGCAAAGCCTATGGCGGGGCCTATGACGTCATGGCGTCAAAGCATTTGCGCGGTGACCTCAATTACGCCTGGCCTTCGGCAGAAATTGCGGTGATGGGCGCGAAGGGCGCGGTCGAGATTATCTTTCGCGGGCTTTCGGCGGAGGAGCAAGCAGTCAAGACACAAGAATATGAGGAGCGCTTCGCCAACCCGTTTGTCGCGGCGAGCAAAGGCTTTATCGACGAGGTGATCTATCCGCATTCCACGCGCCGACGGATCGCTTTGGGCCTGAGGAAATTGCGCAACAAGGCGTTGGAAAACCCTTGGAAGAAGCATGATAATATACCGCTATGAGCGAACCGCAATCCGCAACCATAGCCATATGCAATGTCGATGGCCGATCTGAACAGTGTGACCTAAAGTTCGAAGTATCCCATGAAAACGTTGTTATGAGAACTGAAAGCGTCACGCTGGGCAGCCAGATTTGGAATGGTCGAGATGCGTTTCACGCACTTGAGCTTTTTCGGCGTGAAATCGAACCAGAAGGATGGCGAACGCTTTGCAACGGTGCGAGGCGCAAAGCATATCCATCTGGAATGTGCCGTGACATGGGGCGAGGCTTTATGCTGTACCCAATCCCGTCAAACGGTCCGCCAAATCTAAGAACCTTCGAACCGGCACCTATCGAAGAAGTCGGAACGGTGGAGGAGCAACTGACCGTCTGGAATGATTGGCGGGAAGGCATCAAAAAGTCAGCACAATCGCCAAAAGCAAGTCTTTGGAAACGTCTCTGGAAAAAGAAATGAAACTAGGTCGTCTCAACCATATCGGGGTCGCGACGCCTTCCATCGCGGACAGCATCGTTTTTTACCGCGACGTGATGGGCGCGACGCATATCCACGCACCGTTCGACCTGCCCGACCAAGGGGTCAAGGTCTGCTTTGTCGATACGCCTTCTGCCAACGGCACGATGAACGGGACGCAGATCGAGCTTATCGAGCCGCTGGGCGCGACATCGCCGATCCACGGCTTCCTCGACAAGAATCCGGCGGGCGGCCAGCATCATATGTGCTACGAAGTGCCCGACATCCACGCCGCCAAATCGTGGTTCGAAGCGCTGGGCAAGCGCGTCCTGGGTGAACCACGCATCGGCGCGCATGGCACGCTGATTTTCTTCCTGCACCCCAAGGATATGGGCGGGGTGCTGACCGAAATTATGGAGGTGCCGGAGAGGAACGGGCACTAGCTTATCCGTTCGTGCTGAGCTTGTCGAAGCACGATTAGCGCTGCCCTTCCATCCTTCGACAGGCTCAGGATGAACGGAGTATTTGCATGACCTATGAAACCATCACCTTTGACTGCGCGGATACTATCGCGACGATAACCCTCAATCGTCCAGAGCGGCTGAACGCGATGGGCCCGCACATGGCCGATGAAATCAGCGGTGCGCTCGACAATCTGGGCGATGCGCGCGCGGTGCGCATTACCGGTGCGGGCAGGGCCTTTTGCTCTGGCGCCGACCTGACGATGCGCGGTGGCCCGGCGGCGGCTGGCCCCTACGGCGCGCTGACCCAGCATTATAACCCGTTGATGCTCAAGCTGTCGCGGCTCGCCATTCCGGTGGTGTGCGCGGTCAACGGCCCGGCGGCGGGCATCGGGTGCAGCCTCGCGCTCGCCGCAGATTTCGTGATCGCTGGCCAATCGGCCTATTTCCTCCAGGCGTTCGTCAATATCGGCCTGGTCCCCGATGGCGGGGCATCGTGGATGTTGCCGCGCCTGATTGGCAAGGCGCGCGCGGCGCAGATGATGTTGCTCGGCGAGAAAATCGGCGCTGAGCAGGCGGCGGAGTGGGGGTTGATTTACAAATGCGTCGAGGACGCGGCATTGATGGCAGAGGCAGAGGCGCTTGCCAAGCGACTGGCGGCGGGACCAACGCTGGCGCTGGGCATTATGCGGCAGAATATCGCGGCGGCACTCGACAGCGATTATGCCAGCGCGTTGCTGCGCGAGGCCGAGGGGCAGCGCATTGCCGGCGCGTCGGCTGATGCGCTCGAAGGTGGTATGTCCTTCTTGCAAAAACGCGAGCCCACGTTCACTGGAGAGTGATGGCGAATGAAAAGGAATGGGAGGCGCTCGCCGCCAGGGAGGTCAAGGGCCCAGATGCGTATAGGGACCTGACGTGGCACGCGCCCGAAGGCTTTGCAATCAAGCCGCTGTATGCTGCGGGTGACGCTCCGGTTGAGCCGGGACTGCCCGGCTTTGCACCATTTACGCGCGGGGTGCGCGCCACCATGTATGCGGGGCGGGCGTGGACCATTCGGCAATATGCGGGCTTTTCAACCGCCGAGGAATCGAACGCTTTTTATCGCCGCAATCTGGCGGCAGGGCAAAAGGGATTGTCGGTCGCGTTCGATCTGGCCACACATCGCGGCTATGACAGCGATCACCCGCGTGTTGTTGGCGATGTGGGCAAGGCGGGTGTCGCGATTGACAGCGTCGAGGATATGAAAATCCTGTTCGACGGCATCCCGCTCGGGTCGATGTCGGTTTCGATGACCATGAACGGCGCGGTGATCCCGATCCTCGCCTTCTTCATCGTCGCGGGCGAGGAACAGGGTGTGCCAGCCGCACAGCTTGATGGCACGATCCAGAATGACATCCTCAAGGAGTTCATGGTTCGCAATACCTATATTTATCCGCCCGAGCCATCGATGCGCATTGTCTCAGACATTATCGCATATACGTCCGCCAACATGCCGAAATTCAACAGCATTTCAATCTCGGGCTATCATATGCACGAGGCCGGAGCGACTGCGGTGCAGGAATTGGCGTTTACCATCGCGGACGGCAAGGAATATGTTGAGCGCGCCTGTGCCAGCGGACTCGACATCGACGCATTTGCCGGGCGGTTGAGCTTTTTCTTTGGCATTGGCATGAATTTTTTCATGGAAGTCGCCAAACTCCGCGCCGCGCGAACGCTTTGGCACCGCGTGATGGATGGGCTGGGCGCAAAGGATGAACGCTCAAAGATGCTCCGCACCCACTGCCAGACATCGGGAGTCTCGCTTCAGGAGCAAGACCCCTATAACAACGTCATCCGCACCACGGTAGAGGCAATGGCGGCAGTGCTGGGCGGGACGCAGAGCCTCCACACCAACGCATTGGATGAAGCCATTGCGCTTCCGACCGATTTTTCGGCTCGCATCGCGCGCAACACCCAGATTGTGCTGGCAGAGGAGAGCGGGATCACGCGTGTAGTCGATCCGCTGGGCGGCAGTTACTATGTCGAGGCGCTGACTCAGATGCTCGTCGATGATGCGTGGAATATCATCGCGGAAGTCGACGCCGCGGGCGGGATGACCGCCTATGTGGCCACCGGCAAGCCCAAAGCCGCGATCGAGACCGCCGCCGCCGCGCGCCAGGCGCGCGTGGACAAGGGCGAAGATGTGATCGTCGGGGTCAATAAATATCGGCTTGGCACCGAAGAGCATCTCGAAACGCTGGAAGTGGATAACCACGCTGTCCGCGATGCGCAGATCGCGCGGTTGGCAAAGATGCGGGCGAGCCGCGATGAGGCGGCGTGTCAGGTTGCGCTCAATGCCCTCACTGAGGGTGCAAAACAAAACACCTTCAGTCCTGAGCCTGTCGAAGGACGGCTTGACCAAGCTGGGCTTCGAAAAGCTCAGCCCGAACGGAATCTATTGGCTTTGGCAGTGGACTGCGCCCGTGCCCGCGCCTCGTTGGGCGAAATATCTGACGCGATGGAGGCCGCATTTGGCCGCTATGGCACCACGCCCACCCCGGTGACGGGCATTTATGGCGCTGCGCACGGGGTTGACGCGCGCTACGCGCAAGTGTGTGAGGGCGTTGCGGCGGTGGCGCGCCGATTGGGCCGAAGCCCGCGCTTGCTTGTCGCCAAAATGGGGCAGGACGGGCATGATCGTGGCGCCAACGTCATCGCCAGCGCCTTTACCGACATGGGCTTTGACGTGGTGAGCGGGCCGCTGTTCCAAACGCCCGAGGAAACGGTGGTGCTGGCACTCTCATCAGGCGTTGATGTGGTCGGCGCATCCTCCCTCGCGGCGGGGCACAAGACGCTTATTCCCGAACTTATCAACAGGCTGCGCGATGCGGGCCGCAGCGATATCAAGGTGATTGCGGGTGGCGTCATCCCACCACAGGACTATGATTATCTTCGTGAGATTGGGGTGCAGGGCATCTATGGCCCGGGCTCAAATGTGGTCGAATGTGCGGCCGATGTGCTACGCTTGCTCGGGCATAATATGCCGCCGGTGGCCGCGTGAAAAATTTGATCTTTTTTGTGGCTTCGTGGCTTCGTGGCTTCGTGCGAGTCAACAATTTCACACGAAGCCACAAAGCAACAAAGAAGTTTTGACGGGGTATTATTGATGTTTAAGAATTTTATATGATTGTCCGCACCGATTGGACTCGCCCCGAAATCGCAGTGCTATTCAACCTGCCGTTTGACGAGCTGGTCTATCAAGCCGCGACCGTTCACCGCGCACATCATGCAGCGGGGCAGATCCAGCTATGCACGCTGTTGTCGATCAAAACCGGGGGATGTCCGGAAGATTGCGGTTATTGCAGCCAATCGGTGAAGGCCGACAGCGGCGTCGAGGCGACCAAGTTGATGGATGTGCAGGCGGTGCTGCAAAAGGCGGCGCAGGCGGCGGATTCCGGCTCGCACCGGTTCTGCATGGGCGCGGCGTGGCGTAACCCCAAGGACCGCGACATGCCCGCGATTGTCGAGATCGTCAAAGGCGTGCGGCAAATGGGCATGGAAACCTGTATGACCCTGGGGATGCTGACGCC
>JBEBJX010000072.1:0-11074 GCA_040079655.1 Sphingopyxis sp.
CCCCCCGCCACATCCCCGCCACATCGCGCGCCCTGTTCCTTGACAATATGAACCAAATAGGTTACACGCTGCGCCGCAGTCATGCCTTTGCAAGGGCATGGCGGCAACAGGCCCGCGCCGCCGGACCTTTCGCGCCTCGCCCGCTCAAGCGCCCGCAATCGCGGCCGTATTGGGCGGGGTCCCCGGGGCAGCCGCTCGCTCAACTTCCCCTAGCGGGGGAAGTCTCGGGAAAGCGGCAGCGGATCCAAGATGGCGGTGCGGGGCGGTCGGTGCGGAACCATCGTCTTGGCCAGAGGACGGGACCAAACCAGCGGGGACAGGGGCACCTGTCCGCGCACGCGGATACGGGGGGAGGGCGCTGCGACGCGCGTCTCCCACGCTTCGCGTTCCATGGGCGATATGGAGGAAGATCAGGGCTGTAAGTGAAGCGCTTTGCCGCGCATCACCCAAAGCCGGAGGACCGGACGCCAGGGCCGAGCTGAGCCTTTTCGAGAGCGATGGCAACATCGCACGGCTCGGAAAAAGGCGGCATCGGAGAACCCCACATGGAACAAGGGCGGTGCTGTTATGCCACAGCCTTTCCGGGACCATCGCTTAGCGGCGCTGGAGCATCCCCAAGGTGGCACCAGTCCCGACACCGCACCCCTCTATCGGCACAGCGCAGCAACGCTCTGCCAAAGCCTAAGGGGTTTGTTTGAATGCGCTCAGGCCGGAGCGAAAATGCTGCTGATCGAGAACCGACGCGCAGCGACCTTGTGGGTCGTGAGCATCGGAAGCGCAGAAAAGCAGGATTTGTAGCCCGGCATCAGCGGATTCAGGCAATCCCGTTCCCGTCCGGCCCGAGGCGATGTCCAGGGCAGGACGCACCGACCGTATCCCCTGCTGGCGCGGGGGCAGGTGATCGGATTGCGTGAGCGACAATTATCAACGAACCCCAATGGTTCGTAAACAGGCGAAACAAAAGGCGGCGCGGCTCCACGCGAACCGCCCCTTTGGCTTGGCTGCTATTGTGCGGCGTTAATCCTCAATCGGCGCTTGCGGGTCACGCACGCTAATCATCCCGGCATTTTCCATCGTCATGACGAGGTCGCCATGCTGGTTGAACACGCGCACCACGCCGTTGACCAGCCCCATTTCGGGGCGGCTGGCGCTGCGGCGTTTGCTGATCGATTCACTTTCGCAAGACAGCGTATCACCAGGGTGGACGGGCTTGATCCAGCGTAATTTGTCGATGCCGGGCGAGCCCAGGCTGGCGCGGCGATTGGCCGCCATATGATCGACCAGCATCCGCATCATCATCGCACCCGTGTGCCAGCCCGATACCGCGAGCCGCCCAAAATGCGTTTTTGCCGCCGCTTCATCGCTCAGGTGAAAGGGTTGCGGGTCATATTTGGTCGCAAATTCGACCGCTTCGTCATGGGTGACGGCATAGCTGCCAAAGCGCTGCGTTTCGCCAATGACGACATCTTCAAAATAGTGCACTGCAATGTTCCTTGAAATTAGCTGATGGTGATGCCCGGCGTGCCATGGGCAAGTGTGGCGGTGGCGCGGCGGCTTAGGCTGTTGGTGGGGGTCGTCACTCTGTCGACCACCTGAAAATGGGTATGCCATGCCTCGCGGCCGACATCACACAGTGCATAGCCGCGCTGGTCATTGACGAATTTCACCTCGGGGTTGTTGGCGCGCAGCACATCGCTTCCCGCGCGCTGATCGGCCCCGTCGCCGCCGCTCGATATCGAGGTGACGACCATTTCCGCCCCCACCACGCGGTCACGGCTCACCAGGTCGCCAGCAACATTCTGATGCTCATCGCCCGTCAACACCACGACATTACCCAGGCCGGCCATCCGCGACAGCATCCGCCCGCGCGCCGCTTCATAGCCTGCCCAGCTGTCCATGTTGAGGATGCGCTGCGGCTCTTCCGCCCGCCGCCTTCGGTCGAGGCTCATCATCATCACCTGTTGCGCCAGGCAGTTCCACTGCGCCCCATGTTCGAGGTTGCGCGCCAGCCACGCCTCTTGCTCGCGGCCCAGCACTTGACTGCTGGCGGACGTCACCTCGGGGCAGGCGGGCTTGAAACCATCCTGACACGGCTGGTCGCTCCGATATTGGCGGGTGTCGAGCATTTGCACCGACAATAGATCGCCCCAGCGCATTTCGCGGTTGAGCGCGATCATGCTGCCACGCGGCAACAGGGCGCGGCGCACTGGCATATGTTCGTACCAGGCCTGCATCGCCGCCGCTTTGCGCAGCATGAATTCTTCGGCTGATGGCGGGTTGGGGTTGACCCCGTCATTGTTGAGCGCCCAATTGTCCACGTCCGACACCCAATTATTCTGCACCTCATGGTCATCGAAGCTGGACAGGAACGGGTGCATGGCGCGCGCCGCCTGTAAATCCACATCCATCAGCGACTGGCCATAGGCGATCCGATAATCGCCAACGTCCATCAGATTGCGATAGGCATGTCGCCGCACCGGCTGAACCGGCAATCCGCCGACAAATTCATATTCCTGCCGATATTCATAGATGAAATCGCCATAATGATAGACAAAGGCGACGTCCTCACCGGCCAGATGGCGATAGGCACCATAATAGCCGTCCTCATAATTCTGGCATCCAGCGACGCCAAATCGCACCGCATCGGGCCGCGCGCTAACCATGGGCAGGGTGCGGGCGCGGCCGCGCAAACTTTGCTCGCCCATCGTTGTGAAACGATACCAATAGGGCCGGTCGCTCAACAGTCCGTCGACCTCGACATGGACGCTATGGCCAATCTCTGGCCGGGCGAGCGCGGTGCCCGATTTGACGATGGTGCGGAAACCCGCGTCGCTTGCCACCTCCCATTCCACCTCGATGGGGGCGAGCGCCATGCCCGCATGCGGCTCTAGCGGTTCGGGCGCAAGCCGGGTCCAGATGACGAAGCCGTCGCTGGCCGGGTCACCCGACGCCACACCAAGCCGGAACGGATATTCGCGAAACAATGTCCGCGCACGCAGGATGGCGGGCGCACCAAGCGCGGTGGCGGCGGCGCCAGCTCCGATGCTGGAGAGGAACAGTCGGCGGGAAAACATGGGGTGACGATCCTTTGACGAGTCGCGGTGTCATCACTCGATAGCGAAGCGGCGTGTCACTGCAATGGCAATGCGTCTCGCCCCCTCAACTATGCAGGAAATGCATGACGTCGCCATCATGCACGACATAGGCTTTGCCCTCTGCGCGCAGTTTGCCGGCTTCACGCGCCCGCGCTTCGCCGCCCAGCGTGACATAATCGTCGAACGCCACGGTTTCGGCGCGGATGAAGCCCTTTTGAAAGTCGGAGTGGATGACGCCAGCGGCCTCTGGTGCGGTCGCGCCCTGCTCGACCGTCCATGCCCGCGCTTCCTTTGGCCCGACGGTAAAGAAAGTGAGCAGGTGCAGCAGCTCATAGCCCGCGCGCACCACGCGGGCGAGGCCGGTCTCGTGCAACCCCATTTCCTCCAGGAATAGCATGCGCTCGTCGGCGTCCATGCTGGTCAGCTCGCTCTCGATCGCGGCGGAAACGACCACCGCCTGCGCGCCTTCGGCTGCTGCGCGCGCGAACACGCGGGCGCTCTCGGCATTGCCGTTGGCCGCGCTGTCCTCATCGACATTGCACACATAAAGCACGGGCTTGGAGGTGAGCAATTGCGCCTGTGCAAAAATCCGCGCCTGATCCTCGTCGCCCGGCACCGTCATCCGCGCCGGCTTTCCCTCGCGCAGCAATTCCAGCGTCTGGCCGAGCACGGCCGCCGCCGCCTTGGCTTCCTTGTCACCCAGCGCGGCTTTTTTCTGGAAGGCGGGAACGCGCTTTTCCAGGCTTTCGAGGTCGGAGAGGAGCAACTCGGTCTCGACCGTATCGGCGTCGGCAATCGGGTCGATCTTATTGTCGACATGCTGGATGTCGTCATTGACGAAACAGCGAAGGACGTGGACGATGGCATCGACCTCGCGGATATTGCCGAGGAACTGATTGCCGAGCCCCTCGCCCTTCGACGCCCCGCGCACCAGGCCGGCAATATCGACAAAGCTTAATTGCGTTTCGATGATTTTTTGCGACCCAGCGACGCGGGCCAATTGCTCAAGCCGCGCATCGGGCACCGCGACCTGGCCGACATTCGGCTCGATGGTGCAAAACGGATAATTGGCCGCTTGCGCCGCCTGTGTCTCGGTCAACGCATTGAACAGGGTGGACTTGCCGACATTGGGCAGGCCGACGATACCGCATTTGAAACCCATGAAACTGATTATCCGTAATTGAAACTGATCGAGATACGATCGCTTTTCGCTCCATTAGCGGCAACTTCATGCCTTAGCCAGCTTTCCCACAGCAATATCATGCCGGGTGCGGGGGGGAAGGTGACGAACGGGCGCAGCGCTTCGGGGGCGTCGTCGCAGCGCGTCGGTGCGGCCATCATCAAGGGCAAGCGCGGGTCTTCGAACCTGAGGCCGCCCGCGCCAGGCGGCACTTCGATATAGATGGTGCCGGAGATGACACTGTGCGGGTGGATGTGGCCGCTGTGCATCCCGCCGGGTTTGAGGATGTTGACCCACAGGCTGTTGATTTTGAGCTTTTTATCAAGGTCAAACGCACATTCGCGCGCAAAGGCCGCAACATGTTTATCGAGGATTTTGACCAGCGCCGCCGCATCGGGGTCGCGGGTTGGCAAATCATCGAGGCTGGCATAGCTGGTATAGCCGCGATAACCATGGTCCTTGGACCACACCCGCCCCGCGCCGTCATCGACCGCAAATGTCCGCGCCATATGCGCCAGCGCCGCGATCAACGTCGCATCATCGCATTGGCCGGAATAGACGGGGGTGGTGAACAGCTGGCGGATGGTCATAGCGGCTTCATCCTCGCATTAAGCCTTTGGGCCACATCGCTCATGAAACGCACATCATCGCCCGCCGCCAGCCATTCGGCTTCGGCGGCGATGGCACCGAGGCAGTCGGTGAGCGCGTCGAGTTCGGGCTTGGCGAAATTGCCGAGCACATAGCCGGTCACGCGGTCCTTGTGCCCCGGGTGGCCGATGCCGATCCGCACGCGGCGGAAATCCGCGCCGATATGCTGGATGATCGAGCGGATGCCATTATGCCCCGCCGCGCCGCCGCCCGTCCGCACCTTGACCTTGAATGGCGCGAGGTCGAGCTCGTCGTAAAAGACGGTGACGTCCGCTGGCTCCAGTTTGTAAAAATCCATCGCCGCGCGCACGCTGCGCCCGCTTTCATTCATGAAGGTCGCGGGTTTCAAAAGGATGATTTGTTCAGGCCCAAGCCGCAATTCCTGTGCCCAGCCCCGAAACTTTTTGGCGGGCGCGGGCAGGCCATGGGTTGCGGCCAGCGCATCCACCGCCATGAAGCCGACATTATGCCGATGGAGCGCATATTCCGCGCCCACATTGCCAAGGCCGACCCAGATTTGCATGCGCGGCCTCTCCTTCCCAACCCCTCCCCCGAAAGGGAGGGGCTAGCAGCATTAACCCTCGGCGTCGTCTTCGCCCTCTGCCTTGGTTGTGTCGCCGCCGCTCGATTTGAGCGCCGATGGTGCAACCAATGTGGCGATGGTGAAATCGCGGTCGGTGATTGTCGGCACAGCACCAGCGGGCAGATTGACCGCGCTGATATGCACCGAATCGCCTACTTCATAGCCGGTCATGTCAATCTCCAGCTGTTCGGGGATGTGCGATGCGTCGCAAGCCAGCTCAACCTCGTGGCGAACGACGTTGAGGACGCCACCCTTTTTGAGGCCGGGCGATTTATCTTCGTTGATAAAGACCACGGGCACTTCGACGGTCAGCTTGGTGTCCTTGCTGACGCGAAAGAAATCGACGTGCAGCGGGCGATCATTGACGGGGTGAAACGCCACATCCTTGGGCAGGGTGCTGTGGTGCTTGCCGTCGATGTCGAGGTCGACCACAGAGTTGAAAAAATGCCCAGTCATCAGCGCTTTGACCAGCGCCTTTTCTTCGACATGGACGGTAGTGGGTTCGGCATTGCCGCCATAGATGACGGCGGGGACGCGGCCGTTGTTACGCAGTGCACGTGAGGCTCCCTTGCCTGCCCGTGTCCGTAGTTCGGCCGACAGCGTTAGCTGATCGCTCATGGTTTTTCTCCGGTATGAGTATGTGTATTCACGGCACGCCTCCAGGGATGACCATGCCTATGAAGTGCGCGCGCATAGCGCCCTGTGGTGCAAAAGGCAAGCCTCACTCAGCGAAGGGCAGTGACGACAAATCCCTGCTCGCGAAGCAGCGATGGCAATGACTGCTCGCCCACCAGATGCCCGGTCCCCACCGCCACCAATATGGTTCCGGGCCGCCGTGCCAGCGCGGTTAGCGCCGCTGCCCAGGCGCGGTTGCGCGTATAAACCAGCGGCTCGGCAAGCCCTGGCGTCTTGGCAACATCTTCGGCGGCAATGCGTGCCAGCAGCGCCACGTCACCGCGCGCCCATGCGTTGAGCAGGGTGCGAATATTGGCCTGCGCCTGTCCCCGTTCGCTTATCACTTGGGCCAACATCGCGTCTTGTGTCGCGGGGGGCAGGGCGTCGAACAGCGACAATTGATCGGCCGCGCGCTCTAGGCCGCGCACGGGCTTGTTCGCTCGTTGAAAGGCGCGGGTCAGCGCGGCCTCGACCCCCGCTTCATTGCTCAGGCCCGCGTCAGTAGATTGCACACTGCCAATCGCAAGCACCAGCCCCCAGCTTTCTAGCGCATCGGCGGTCTGTTCATCCACACTGGCACCAGACACCATATCGAGCGCGGCTTCGGATAAATCGCGGCCAATCCGCGCATCGAGCGAGCCAACGCGCTCATCGTGCGCCATTTGGGCAAACAGCGCGGGAACATGGGGCAGCTCTGCCGGGTCAAGTTCGAGCAGCAGTTGATCCGCTTGCCCGATGGCCCGTGCTACGCGTGCGTCTTGCCAATCAAGCTCGCTCGGCAATTGATGCACCGACCCGATCAGGATGAAGCGCGTGTCGCCATCATCCGCCAGCCACATCGGCGGGTGCGCTTCGCCCGTCACCAATGGGGTGGGCGAAGAGCAAGCGGCGAGCAGCAGGGTCGTCAGGATTGCCAACGCGCCCCGCGCCACGCTCAATACTCGACCCGCGTCGCGGTGATGCCATGCGCATGGAGCGCCTGTTGCACGCTGCCCGCCCCGGCCAGGTGCCCGGCGCCGACCGCGACAAAAAACCGCCCGCCCGGCTCGGCGAGCCGCAGCCGGATCCATTCGGCCCAATTGGCATTGCGATCGGTCAGCAATATACGCGCAAGTTCGGGGGACGAGGCGAGCTCGGCGTTCATCAATTCGCCCAGCCTGTCTGGGTCGCCAGCCGCCCATTGCTCGATCATCGGGGCCAGGCTGTCTTCGCCGTTCAGTGCCGCGCTTGCGCTGGCTATCAGGAAATCGATCTGGGTGGCAACGGGCATGGTATCGAAAAACCCCAGCTGGATGTCGGCTGTTTCCAGCCCGCTGATCCGCTTGCCAGCCGCCGTTGCCGTGCGGGTCAGCGTTGCTTCGGTGCCGTCATGGGCGTTATATCCCAGCCGCATTGTCGGCGCGATAGCGAGCAGCATCGCCGGCAGCCATGGCTCGCGCGTTTCAAACCGCGCGACTGGCATGCTGACACTGGCCATCGCGCGCGTATAAATGCCGCGTTGTTCGGGGGTGAGGCGGGCCGTCAGGGCTTTGCCATCCTGTGCGGCGCTAAGGCCCGCTACCAATTCGCCAACCCGCGCGTCTGACCCCGCAGGCAATTCGAGCACCAGCTCGTCAGACGCGTTAAACGCATCGGCCACCGCCTCGTCAAACCACGACAGGCCGGGGCGCAGCACATGGACCGTGCCAAACAGATAGATGGTGGTGTCGGCGTCGCGCACCACCCACAAAGCGGGGTCGGCATCTCTGGTGGCCGTGGTGCGGGGCTGCGCGCTTTGCGCCATCAACGGCGCGGCGGCAAATAGTGCGGCGGCGGCAAGCAAGCGGGGGATGATACGCATGGTTTATCCTTTACGAGTAAGTGAGAAGAGAGTGATCAATGGTATTTGCGCCACAGCCAAACAGCGAGATAGATGGAGTTGAATGTAAAAAATATGAACACCCCATCCGGTTCCGCCACCAACCCGCCGCGCCACAATATCCACCATATCGGCGCACCCATCATATAGGCAAAGGCCGCGACCTCCGCCCCGTCGCGATAGGCGCTGCGCTCATGCTCGTCGATGGTTCGCATCCAGAACAGGCTGATAATCGGCAGGACGATCCCCCAGAGCGCGGCCAGCGCGACGGTTAACAGCGGCGGCAGCGGGCCGGAAAAGGCGCCCAAGCTGTCCCAATAGGCGTTGTTTGATTCGCCCATCCACTGCGAACCGGCGATCAATGCCGCGGCGAAAAACCCACCAATCACCATGGACAGCGCCATGATGGTGCGGTTGCGCGCCTCACGCGGGGTGAGCGGGTCTTTATCACGCGCCATTTTGACCTCCATTGCTATCATTAAAAATCGCCTCGATCGGCATCGCGAACAGCCGCGAAATGCGGAAAGCGAGCGGCAGAGACGGGTCGTGCTTGCCGGTTTCGATCGCGTTGACCGCCTGGCGCGATACGTCGAGCCGCAGCGCCAGATCGGCCTGGCTCCAATCGCGCTCCGCACGCAACACTTTGAGGCGGTTTTTCATCGACGTGCTCATTGCCTTTCCTACTCGCAAGCGAGCGCGGCTTCCTTCAAAATGCGCCGGAGCGCCAAGGGGGCGACTCCGGCTAGTGTTCCCGATGCTTTGCGGAGACCCCAAGCTGAGCCAAGACTCAAAATCGGTGTCGGCAACGGGTTTAGTCATAACCTGACGGGGGAGGGGTAAGAGGGTTTTGTCAGGTTACCATGACTTTATGTCGAGATTCGCTGGCCATGTCAAGTCATGCTGACATTTTGTCGTAATAACGTGACTTATACGGCAAAAACTGTGGGAGAGTGGCCAGTTTCAATTACTGTGCTCCGGCGGAGGCCGGAGCGCTGGCAGGACCACGCAGCGCTGGCTCGATCCGCCACCGCTCCGCATCAAGTGCGGAGCACGATATTGTCAAGCGCGTGCGGAGCGCGTCATGATAGTGTGCAAAACCCGCGCCCCGCTTGACCCTTCGAGCTCCATTCGCCAAAGGCAAGGCTATGGACATTGCACCCACTCATGCCACAGGCCCTGATGATGACGGCTCCAAAAAATAACGGCAACCCTCTGAGCTTTCAGGATATGATCCTGACGCTCCATGAATATTGGGGCAAGCAGGGCTGCGCCATTTTACAGCCCTATGATATGGAAATGGGCGCAGGCACGTTTCACACGGCGACAACCTTGCGCGCGCTCGGCCCCGAGCCATGGAACACCGCCTTTGTTCAGCCGTGTCGCCGCCCGACCGATGGCCGTTACGGCGAAAATCCCAATCGGCTGGGCGCTTATTATCAATATCAGGTGATCTTGAAACCATCGCCAGCCAATTTGCAGGAACTCTATCTGGGCAGCCTCGACGCAATCGGTATCGACCCGCGCCTGCATGACATTCGTTTTGTCGAGGATGATTGGGAAAGTCCTACCTTGGGCGCATGGGGGCTGGGCTGGGAAGTCTGGTGCGACGGCATGGAGGTGACGCAATTCACCTATTTTCAACAGATGGGCGGCTTTGATTGCAAACCGGTTGCGGGCGAGCTGACCTATGGCCTCGAACGACTGGCCATGTACATCCAGAACAAAGACAGCATTTTTGACCTCGCTTATAACAATGCGACCAATGATCGCCCCGCCGTCACCTATGGCGATGTGTTTCTTGAGAATGAGCGCCAGATGAGCGCCTATCATTTTGAGGTGGCCGACACCGACATGTTGTTCGACGCCTTCAAAAAAGCGACGGGTGAGTGCGAAAACTGCCTGGCGCAAAATCTGCCGATCCCCGCCTATGAACAGGCGATCAAGGCGAGCCACGTCTTCAACATGCTCCAGGCGCGCGGCGTCATTTCGGTCCAGGAACGCGCGTCCTATATGGGCCGTGTCCGCGATCTGGCAAAGGGCAGCTGCGCCGCGTGGATCGACAAACAGACGCCCGAATGGACCGCGAAGTTCCCGGGGTGGATGCTATGAGCGTGATGACCGCCGACTTCCTGCTCGAACTGCGCAGCGAAGAAATCCCGGCGCGGATGCAGGCACGCGCGCGCGAAGATTTGGCACGGCTGTTTGTGGGCGAATTGGCCAAGTCTGGTCTGGTGGCGGCTGACATCGCCACTTATGCGACCCCGCGCCGTATCGCGCTGATCGCGCGCGCTTTGCCGCTCGAAACAGCGGCAGTGTCCGAAGAGACCAAAGGCCCCAAGGTCGGCGCGCCGCCACAGGCAATGGAAGGATTCTTGCGCAAGGTGGGATTGTCCCAAGATCAATTGATTGAGCGCGACGGTGTCTATTTCGCAGTGGTGGAACGTGCGGGGCGCAAGACAGCAGATCTGCTGGCCGAGGCCATCCCCGCCATCATCCGCGCCTTTCCCTGGCCCAAGTCGATGCGCTGGGGCGATGCGAGTGTAGCGACGTCCAGCCTGCGCTGGGTGCGACCGTTGCAGGGCATCGTCGCGTTATTGGGCGATGATGTGGTCGCGTGTGAAATTGACGGGATTAAGAGCAGCAGGGAAACCGCTGGACATCGCTTCCACTCCGCTGGGCCGATCACCATCGGCAATGCCACCGATTTTGCGACAAAGTTGCGCGCCGCGCATGTCATCGTCGATCAAAACGAGCGCGAGACGATCATCCGCGATGGCGCGGCAAAGGCGGCGGCGGATGCGGGGTTGGTGCTCGTGCAAGACCCCTTTCTGGTGACCGAGAATGCCGGCCTCACCGAATGGCCGGTGCCGCTGCTTGGCGATTTTGACCCGGCGTTTCTTGAGGTGCCGCCCGAAGTCATCCGCTTGACGCTCGCCACCAATCAGAAATATTTTGTCCTCAAATATGACTCCCCCTTTGAGGGGGGATGGCAGGGTGGGGGGTCTTCCGACAAGGCTCGACCCCACCCCCAAATC
>JBEBJX010000073.1:0-10987 GCA_040079655.1 Sphingopyxis sp.
GCCAGACGCAACATTATCGCCGACCTTGACCAGCCATTTAGCGAGCGTCCCTTCTTCCATCGTCGGGGACAGAGCGGGCATTTTCAATTCGATTGCCATGACTTGCTTATTCCTCCACAGCCGATTGCGCACAACAGCGCGCATCCAGCATCACTATCGTTCCTGCCACCTTTGCCCCGCGCGTCAAGCGCTTTCACAGGCACGTCAAGCGCTTTTGCCAAACTGAAACTGGGCGGGCTTGCCTTTATACGAATGCGCGCGCAATTTAGCACAATAAACGACCGAATAAAAAGAGGGGCGGATGATGCGAATATACCTCGTCGTAGTCGACGAAAGTCCGGAGTCACGCCTTGCGCAGCGCTATGCAGGACGCCGGGCATCGCAGACACATGGCAATGTGCACATTCTCGTCGTTTCCCAGCCTCCTGACTTCGTAGCGTGGGGCGGGGTTCAGGAAACGATTGAAGCTGAAGCAAAAATTCAGGCAGAAGCGACAGCGACAGCGGCGGCAGAGGCGCTCCACTATGATTTTGGCATATCGCCGCAAATCACGGTCCGCCAGGGCGATGTCGCCGAAATCGTCAAAGCCATCATCAATGAACAAAGCGATATTGCGGTATTGGTGCTTGGCGCTGCGGCGGCTGGCCCTCCGGGTCCATTGGTCGCGCACTTTACCGGGAATGACGCTGGAGCTATGGCCATTCCGGTGATGATCGTCCCTGGATCTCTCAGCGATGAGGATGTTGATCGCCTGGGTTAGGTCACAGATCGGGCATGATATATCTGCGCCGCGCATCGACAGAGAATAGCCGTTCGGGCGAATAGAGGCGCAGCGGCCATGCCCGATCCGCAATGGGCGAGGCAAGCAAAGCATTGACGCAATCCACCAGAGACGGGACAACCCGCGTTGCAATAGCCGCGTTTTGCAACATCCATTCGCGCACAGCTTCAATGTAAAGCTGCGTCAGGGTTTCGTGATATCCCTGGTTATCATCATTCACCCCGCCAACGCTCTCATTATATCGACGGATGATGCCGGGCAATTCTTTTGGTAAATCCACATCTCCCCGCTCGCTCAACAACCATAGGCACGCGGCAAGGTGCGCCTCATGCGTCCAGTCATCGCGCGGCAAAGTGCGCGCCAACAGCCCCTCGCCGATACGGCGAACGGCGGCATCATTGGCAAACAGGCGAGGTTTAAGGTCGGTCACTACTAAGGATATTCCGGCAGATCATTCGAGGTTTGGCCCCGCCTGTCGAACGCCCTCGTCCACATGATCAGCAAATTGCGCAAAATTATCGATAAACTGACGACAGAGCTTTTGTGAGGTGGCATCATAGTCGCATTTGTCCGCCCATGTGCTGCGCGGGTCAAGGATCGCGCTGTCAACGCCCGCAACCGCAACGGGCACCTCGAATCCAAAATTGGGGTCTGTGCGAAACACGGCGCCATCCAAATCGCCGCCGAGCGCCGCATTCAATAGCACGCGCGTGGCTTTGATCGGCATCCGCCGGCCTGTGCCATATTTGCCGCCGGTCCAGCCGGTGTTGACCAGCCAGCATTTAACGCCGCCTTTGGCGATCCGCTCTTTCAACAAATTGCCATAGACGCTGGGGTGACGCGGCATGAACGGCGCACCAAAACAGGTGGAAAAAGTCGCCTCTGGCTCGGTCACGCCAATCTCGGTTCCGGCAACGCGCGCGGTATAGCCGGACAGGAAATGATACATCGCCTGATCGGGTGTCAACTGCGCAATGGGCGGGAGAACGCCATAGGCATCAGCCGTCAACATGACGATATTCTGGGGCACTGGCCCCATATTCTGTTCCGAAGCATTGGGGATGAAATCAATCGGGTATGAACCGCGGCTATTTTCCGCCAGCGATGCGTCATCAAAATCGAGCTGACGCGTCACAGGGTCCATGACGACATTTTCCAATATTGTGCCAAAGCGCCTTGTCGTCGCGAAAATCTCCGGCTCTGCGTCTTCTGACAAGCGGATCATCTTGGCGTAGCATCCGCCTTCAAAGTTGAACACGGCATCGTCCGACCAGCCATGCTCATCATCGCCAATCAGCGTGCGCGACGCATCGGCGGACAGGGTCGTTTTCCCCGTTCCCGACAGGCCAAAAAATACCGCCGTATCCCCATCGGGCCCGATATTGGCCGAACAGTGCATCGGCATGACGCCTTTCACCGGAAGCAGGTAATTGAGGATACCGAACACCGATTTTTTCATTTCACCCGCATAGGCGGTGCCGCCGATCAGGATCAGCTTTTCGGTGAAATTGACAGCGATCACGGTTTCGCTGCGACAGCCGTGCCGCGCAGGGTCAGCGACAAAGCTTGGCAGGTCGATGATCGTATATTCGGGTGAAAAACCCGCCAGTTCATCGTCGGTGGGGCGAACAAGCAAGGTGCGGGCAAACAGGCTGTGCCATGCCAATTCTGTGATGACGCGAACATTGACCCGGTGCTGGGCCTGCGAGCCGCCGAAAAGATCCTGCATGAACAGCGTTTCTTTTTCCGCAACTGCGGCCATGAAATCGGCTTTCAAAGCGGCGAAATGTTCGGGGGTCATCGCCACATTGGTTTTGCCCCACCATATGCTCGCTTCGGTGGTCGTATCGCGGACGAAATATTTATCCTTGGCGGATCGCCCCGTATGCCTGCCCGTTGCCACGACCAAAGCGCCGCCAGCCGACAGCATCCCCTCTCCACGCGCAATCGCCTGTTCGACCAACGGCGCCGTCCCCTGGTTGCAAAACACAACGCCTGTTGTTCGGATATTCTGCCGTTCAAGCGGGTTGTTAGACATGCCATTGGCCACGTCGTGTCTCCATTTACCTAAAAATCCCTGGGTACGCGCATACGAATGCGCAATCGTTGCGCCGCGCATAAGCGAGCGACTATGGAGGGTCAATCAACGACTGCTATCGGCGCGAAAATAAAGACAGGCCGAGCGAAAATATTGCGACTGGCGCACACTTCGCCTATGCGGTCATAATGCATTATATCGACAGCTGCCCAGGCTCATGACGCGCACGATTGCCCTGGTCGATGATGACCGCAACATATTGACCTCGCTCTCACTCGCGCTCCAGGCCGAAGGATTCGCAACACGCGTTTACACGGATGGAGAATCCGCGCTCAAAGCGTTGAGCGATTCTCCACCCGATCTGGCCATTTTCGACATCAAAATGCCGCGAATGGATGGGCTTGAGCTGTTGAGCCGTTTCCGCGAAACCAGCCAGGTGCCAGTCATTTTTTTGACCTCCAAGGACCAGGAACAGGATGAGGCGATGGGGCTGGCGATGGGGGCGGATGATTATATCGCCAAACCCTTTTCACAGCGGCTGCTGATCGCCAGAATTCGCGCCATTTTTCGCCGCGTAGAGCATATTCGCGCCGAAGATCAAGCCAAGCAGGCTGGTGCTATGGTGGATAGGGCCATGCATCGCGGCCGGTTGACCATTGACCCTGAACGACACAAAATATTGTGGGATAACAAACTGGTCGCGCTCACAGTAACCGAATTTCTCATCCTCGATGTGTTGTCACAGCGGCCCGGGGTCATTAAAAGTCGAAATCAGTTGATGGATGTTGCCTATCAGGACGATGTGTTTGTCGACGATCGGACCATCGATAGTCATATCAAGCGCATCAGACGCAAGTTTCGCGTCGTTGACCCCGAGTTTGACAGCATCGAAACACTCTATGGTGCGGGATATCGTTTTGGCGAATAATGATAGCCCTGACCTTCAATGGCGCATCCCGCTGACGTGGCGGATATTGGCGGTCAATATTTTTGTCATTGCGCTTTTGGTTGGCGGGTTCCTCTATCTCGACAGTTACCGCGCGCGGCTGGTCGAGGAGCGGCAGCAACGACTGGCCCAGAGCGAGGCGATGCTCTATCAAACGCTGGTTTTTGCTGACCCTATTCAACGCCCACTGATCATCCACCGCTTTGCTACGATCACCGGCACACGTATCCGCCTCTATGGTTCCGATGGCGCCATAGTCGACAGCTTTGCCCTTGGTGCGCCGGCCTATGAGCTGCGCGACCCCGCTGCCCAAGCCTTTACCCGCGACATTGCCCGCGCGCTGGACCGGGGCATCGATTGGGCGGTGCAGGCGACCCCGCGCGAAGCCTATGCCGAACCCCCTGCCGATCGGGCGCAGGCATGGCCTGAACTGATTGAATCGAGAATGCGCAATGGCGGTGCCTTTCGCTATCGCCTGGCGCCAGATCGAACGCCGATGCTGAGTTACGCACGCGATCATGGCGCATATAGCTTGCTGGTGATGACCAACGCCCGCGATGTGACGCGCAATGTCCGCGCCGAACGGTTTCAACTGGGGCTGGTGCTGGCGGCCGTTTCCATCGTGTCTGTGCTCCTGTCACTATTTCTGGCCCGCACCATCGTCCAACCATTACAGCGACTTGCCGCCGCTGCTACGCGGGTCCGGCTAGGGCGGGCGCGCGACGTGGACGTGCCCCGATTGCCTACCCGGCGCGATGAAATCGGCACGCTCGCCAGAACTTTATCCGATATGACGCTGGCCATGCACGCACGGATTGACGCAGGCGAGGAATTTGCCGCCGATGTGACCCACGAGCTTAAAAACCCCTTGGCCTCATTGCGATCGGCAATCGAAGGCCTGGAAAACGCGACCAGGCCCGACCACACCAAGCAATTATTGGCTATAGCTGGCGAAGATGTGCGCCGACTTGATCGGCTTATCACTGATATTTCCGAGGCATCTCGGGTCGATGCCGAGCTTTCGCGCACGCGCTTTGAGCTGGTGGATATGGGGGCGCTTATCGAGCCGATCATTGCCGCACGACAGGAACGCGGCGGCACAGACCAGCCAAGGATTGCCCTGGCCAGGCCGCGGGCCGGCACGACAATGGTTTTTGGCGAACCGTCGCGCCTTACCAGGGTTATCGAAAATCTTCTCGACAATGCCTTGTCCTTTTCGCCCGCCGATGGTGTCGTCCAGATATCGGCGACATCGGCTGGTGGAGAGGTTATCATCCGTGTTGAGGATGATGGGCCAGGGGTTCCGGCTGATCAACGCGATCATATTTTTCGCCGATTTCATTCGGTGCGGCCAACAGAGGAAAGCTTTGGGCGCCACAGCGGGCTTGGGCTGGCGATTGCGCGCACCATTATCGAAGCCCATGACGGGCATATTGCTGCCCATGGCCGCCCTGATAATGCGAGCGGCGCTTGCTTTGAAATCACCCTGCCCGCTGCGCCTGCCCCATGACAAAAAGCACGCCGACCGAAGTTGCAGTGCAAGGCACCGCGATCGCTATCGACGGCCGCGCCATCCTGTTCACAGGCGCACCCGGCGTGGGCAAATCCGATCTGGCGCTGCGATGCATCAGCAGGGGCGCGGCATTCATCGCCGACGATCTTGTCTGGGCCAGCATGCGGGCCAGCCAGATCTTTGTGCGCGCGCCCTTGCCGCTGTGCCACCGCATAGCCATTGGCGAAATTGGACTGGTCCACCAGCAACAGAGCGATGCGTGTTTGGCTTTGGCATTAGTTATTGAATTGCTGCCCGCTAAGGTTCAAACCAACGGGGCTCAAAATAACCTGCGCCGATTTGGCCCGCGTAATATCGGCAGCTATGGCCCGATTGGCGGGCTATTTTGCCCGAAATTAACATTGGACCCGCATTCCCCATCGGCTGAAATCAAAGTGCGGATAGCGCTTGAACGCTGGGGGCATTAGGTGAAACAAGATGGAAGCAAGTGCAAAAATGGATAGTGCGCCGCAGCCGATACTCCTGGTCACGGGGATGTCTGGCGCGGGCAAATCGACGGCTTTGCGGGCATTGGAAGACCTGGGTTGGGAAGCTGTTGATAATTTGCCGATCCGGCTGTTGGGGCCGTTGCTGGCCATGCCGGCGCGCGATGCATCGGACATAGTCGAACGGCCATTGGCCGTCGGCATTGACAGCCGAACGCGCAATTTTAATGCCGACGCTATCGTGCGCGCCATTAAAAGGCTGCGCGAGCAACGCGGCGATAGTGTCAACACGCTGTTTCTCGACTGTGCCGGGGCCGAGCTCGACCGCCGATATTCGGAAACACGCAGGCGCCACCCGATGGCCGAAGACAGGCCCGCCGCAGACGGCATTGCCCGTGAACGCGAGATGATGGAGCCATTGCGGCGATGGGCCGAGCATTTGATCGATTCTACCGCTTTTTCGACAAACGAGTTGCAGCAGGAGATCCGCCATCGTTTCGCCCCTTCTGAGCACGCGGGGCCAATCATCAACGTTATGAGCTTTGGCTATGCACGCGGGTTGCCGCGCAATGCGGACCTGGTTTTTGATATGCGATTTTTGCGAAATCCGCACTGGGACGATCAACTGCGCGACGGCACCGGGCTTGATGAGGGCGTGGCCGATTATATTCGCGCCGACCCTGCCTATGACGAGGCAATGGCATTAGTCGAAAAATTGCTGGCCACGCTCATACCCCGCTATCAGGCCGAGGGGAAAAGCTATGTCACAATAGCCATTGGCTGCACCGGCGGGCGGCACAGATCGGTGCATGTCGCGAGCCGAATCGCAGCATTTCTTGCCCAGATCGGCTATCCCCCCAATGTCGTTCACAGAAATTTATCGTCTCAACGCAAGTGAGCCTTGAGGGAAGCCCTCCCCCGGCTTAAGGGGGTCGTCAATTATGTCAGTTCAACCCCTCCCTGCCATTGGGCTCGTCCTCGTTACCCACGGTCATTTGGCCGAAGAATTCCGCGTTGCTATGGAGCATGTTGTCGGCCCACAGCGCGGAATCGCGACAATCTGCATTGGCCCCAATGATGATATGGAAGCGCGGCGAAAAGACATTTCCAAAGCCATTTCCGCTGTCGAGGGAAAAGGGGGCTGCATCCTGCTCACCGACCTCTTTGGCGGAACCCCTTCCAATCTCGCAATATCACTGATGAAACCAGGCCGCGTCGAGGTTATTGCAGGCATCAACCTGCCCATGCTTATCCGGCTTGAAAGCGCACGCAGGGCGATGGACATCACCGGGGCTGTGCGCGCCGCGCGCGATGCTGGCCAAAAATATATTTCCATTGCGTCCGAGCTTTTGGGGAATGCCGCATGAGCGTGCTGAGCGAAATGGTGACAATATCCAATCAGCGCGGCCTTCATGCCCGAGCCAGCGCCAAATTCGTCAATTTTGTCGCAGCTTTGCCAGGCGGCGTCAAAGTCGAAGTCGAAAAGGATGGCAGCATCGTCAACGGCCTGTCCATCATGGGTTTGATGATGCTGGGCGCCGCCAAGGGGGATAGCGTCACCATCCACACAAGCGGCACTGATGCTGATCTGGCGTTGCTCAAGCTGGTTGGCCTGATCAAAGACAGTTTTGGCGAAGATTGACCCGTCAATGGAGTTGAACCCGCGCGGCCATCGGCTCATCCTAAGCGCGAGCAACCCGGTCATCAAACGCGCAAAAAGCCTGCGCGACAAGAAATATCGCCGCAGCGAAGCACTGTTCCTGGCCGAGGGCTTGCGCATCTTGACCGAAGCCCGCGACGCTGGCGTGTTGCCACAACAATTATTCTATGCGGATAATTTGCCGGTTCACGCGCTCGGCATGTCGCTCATCACCGCAACCATTGCGGCGGGCGGCGAAGTTGTAGCCACCAGCAGCGCCATCCTCTCGCGGCTTTCGGGCAAAGATAATCCACAGACGATGATCGGGCTATACAAGGACAGGATGGTTCCTTTGCATCAGGTCGATCGATCGCGTGCGCCGATATGGATGGTGGTGCAAGCGATGCGAGACCCAGGCAATTTGGGCACCATTATGCGAACGGGAGACGCCGTTGGCGCAGGCGGTATCATCCTCATTGATGACTGTGTCGACCCCTTCTCGGTCGAAACTATCCGCGCCAGCATGGGGGCGATTTTCACCCAAACAGTGAGCGCGGCGCGATGGCCAGATTTCATCGCGTGGCTGCGCGGCGGGCCGGGCACCCTGGTTGGCACCAGCTTGGCCGATGACAGCGTCGATTATCGTCAGCCAAATTACCCCGCCCCCACCTTCATCCTCACCGGAAATGAGGCGCAGGGATTGCCGGAAGATTATGCGGGCGAATGCGATTTTCGCGTCAAAATCCCCATGCTTGGAAAGGCAGACAGCCTCAATGCAGCCGTTGCCACCGCAGTCATGGCCTACCATGTCCTCGACAAGCAAGGTGGGGCGTGACACAGTGCAGCCCATGAAACGCCGCACGCTCCTTATCGCGCTATCGGCGCTGGCACTCACCGGATGCGCGCGCTTTACCACCCCGCCGGGTGAAGTGCCGACCGGTGAGGCATGGTTCGCGCTGGGCACCGAACCATTTTGGAATGTCGAAATCACCGCTACGCGGATCGTCTATCATGACGCCGAGGGGCGGCGGATCAGTGTCACCAACCCAGGCGCGCGGCCCAGCATAAATGGCGAACGCTATGTCACGCCGCAAATCACCGTCGATGTGACACGCGGCACCTGTCGCGACGGGATGAGTGATCGGCGCTATGCCGACACGGTGATGGTTGAAACGGGTGGGCGGACGCTGCATGGCTGCGGCGGGCGGGTGTTGCCGCCGACTCACCTTGATGGCACGAGTTGGCGGATCATCAGCATCGAGGGCGTGGCTCCGCTGGCGGGGAGCGGCCCGGCGACGCTACAGTTCGCGGGCAATCGGATAAGCGGCGGCGTGGGGTGCAACCACATGGGGGGCGCATTCACCAGCGATGGCGTGCGGCTGAGCGTGACACAGCTCGTGTCGACGCAGATGGCTTGTGAAAGCGCGCTGATGGCGCAGGAGACCAGGCTGAGCGAGCTGCTTGGTCAATCACTGGCGATGCGCTTTGACGGGCGCGGGCGGTTGATGCTGGTCGGTGGCACCAATGCCAATCCCAACGCCCAAATCGTGCTGGAGCGGATCGATTAGCGCGTCATTCCACGGTGCCCTCGCTCTCGGGCAGCTTTGTTTGCACTCGCACTGCGGTTTCAACAAGCGGCAGCGCGTCGATCGTCTTGCCGACGGTATCAATGTCGAGCGCCTCAAACCGCCGCGCCTGAGTCAGCACCTGTGATTCGAAACTGCCTACAAAGCCATTATACGCGCCAACTGCGGTGTCGAGGTTGCGGCCCAATCGCCCGATATGCGCGCCCATCGTCGCCATCCGCGCATAAAGATCCTTGCCCAGAGCCGCGATTTCGGCGGCTTGGCGCGTCAGGCTTTCCTGTCGCCACACCGCCGAAACGGTGCGCGCAATCGCGATCAAATTGGTTGGGGTCGCTAGCAACACACGTTTTTCAAACGCAAAATCCCACAAGCTCGGGTCGGTTTCCAACGCCGCCGACAGAAAATGCTCGCCCGGAATGAACAGGATGACATAGTCGGGCGCTTGCTCGAATTGCGCCCAATAGGCTTTGTTGCCGAGCGCGTTGATATGCGCTTTAACCGAGGCCGTGTGCGCCAGCAGCCCGCGCGCGCGCGCGCCCTCATCCTCGGCGTTGAACGCGTCCTGATAGGCGTTCAAGGATACTTTGGCGTCGATCACCAAGCTCTGCCCGCCGGGGATGCGCACCACGACATCGGGACGCAACCGCCCGCCGTCGCCGTCCGCCACGCTGACCTCGGTCTGGAAATCGGCATGTTCGCTGAGGCCGCAACTCTCCAGCACGTTGCGCAACTGTTGCTCGCCCCAGCGCCCGCGCGCCTTGGGCGCGTTGCGCAAACTGTTCGACAGCCGCGCCGCCTCGGATCGAATGCCCTCATTGCTGTGGCGCAGTGATTCCATCAGCCCATGCAAATTACCAAAGGCTTCCTGCCGCTCTTTTTCAACTTTTTCAACTGCAATTTCATAGCGTTGTAGGCGTTCATTAACAGGCGTTAGCAACTGTGCCAGACGATGTCCGGCCTCCGCCTCGCTCGCCTTGAACCGCGCACCCGCGCTATCGAGGAATTGTGCCTGCGCTTGGCCCAGCAGCTTGCTCGCCACGTCCTGAAACTGCGCTGACAGCGCATCTCGGGCCAAGCTCAGCGCCTCGATCTGCGCGGTGTGCGCGCGTTCATCGCCCGCGCGCGCGGCATTGAGCGTGGCAAGCTCGAGCGCATGCGCCTCGCGCTCCTTATCCGCCGCCTCAAGGTCACCAGCCGCCTGTTTGAACCGCGCCATATTGGCATCGCGCTCAGACCTGAGCACCCCGGCCCCGCGCCCGCCGAGCAGCCAGCCGATCAGTGCACCAATGGCCAGCGCGGCAAGCGCCGTCATGATGATCGCACCATTCATATCTGCGAACATAGACGGAACAATCGCCAAGTCAAACCGCGATTACATCGTCCTTTGTAACTTGCTCAATTTCTTGAGCAGCATATCGCGCTTCATCCGCGACAAATGATCGATGAACAGGATTCCCTCGAGGTGATCATGCTCGTGCTGGATGCATGTGGCCATCAGCCCGCTCATCCGTTCGCGGTGGGCCTTGCCGTCGACATCCTGCCAATCAACGGTAATTTGCGCAGGGCGGACGACATCGGCATATTGTTCGGGGACCGACAGGCACCCTTCGGAATAGACGCTCAATTCCTCTGATGGGTCGGAAAAAATCGGGTTGATGAAGGTGCGCGGGGTTTTGATGACCCGCTCGCCGCTCTCATCCTCGGGGTCCGCCTCCTGTAAGTCGATGACGAGGACGCGGCTTGGCACATCGACCTGGATCGCGGCGAGGCCGATACCCGGCGCGGCATACATCGTCTCCAGCATGTCGGCGACAAGTTGCTTTAGCGTATCGTCAAACAGCGTGACGGGCGCGGAAATCGCGCGCAAGCGGTTATCAGGAGCTTCGATGATCGGGAGAATGGCCATGAGGCGTCAGTTATGATTGCGCACGCGGGGCGTCAAGGGGGATATCGTCTGGGTGCGGCTTCACCCCACCGGCCTGCGTGCGCGGAGCGCCTG
>JBEBJX010000074.1:0-10305 GCA_040079655.1 Sphingopyxis sp.
GACAGTTTGGTCCCTATCTGCCGTGGGCGTCGAAATTTGAGAGGAGTTGACCCTAGTACGAGAGGACCGGGTTGAACATACCTCTGGTGTACCTGTCGTTCCGCCAGGAGCGCAGCAGGGTAGCTATGTATGGACGGGATAACCGCTGAAAGCATCTAAGCGGGAAGCCTCCCTCAAGATTAGATTTCATCGAGCCGTGATAGACCATCACGTTGATAGGCCGGATGTGGAAGCGCGGTAACGCGTGGAGCTAACCGGTCCTAATTGCTCTTTTCGCGCATTGAGAGTCCCACCATCAATGACAGTCCTGCAAATGGGTTGTCGCTGGTGCGGCAAATACTCTCAGCTATTTTAGACATCGATTGCACACCACCCCCAGAACGCATGGGACATTATTGTCCCTTGTCGCGCCGGCTTCATTGCTTGGTGACCATGGCGTCAGTGACCCACCCGATCCCATCTCGAACTCGGCCGTGAAACCTGACTGCGCCGATGGTACTACCGCTTAAGCGTTGGAAGAGTAGGTCGTCGCCAGGCATTGTAGCCGGCGCGCGCGTTATTATAGGGTTGGTGATACCATTCACATGTTAGGGGCGCGATCTCAGCCGAGGTCTCGCCCTTTACCTGTTTTTGGGCCACTGTGTTTGGCCCATTTGGTGACGCGGGGTATTAGTTAGGCCATGTGGGCCGAGCTTGCGAGGCGTCGCCAGAAAAGAAGGCAGCCCGCGTGGTTGCATGTTGGTGACGCGGGCCAAGCCGAGCTTGCGAGGCGTCGCCAGAAAAGAAGGCAGCCCGCGTGGTTGCATGTTGGTGACGCGGGGTGGAGCAGCCCGGTAGCTCGTCAGGCTCATAACCTGAAGGTCGTAGGTTCAAATCCTACCCCCGCAACCATCCATCAGCCATCAGCCAACACGTCAACCGCCGCCGCGCGCTCATAACCTGATGGCTCGGCTTTGGCATGATCGATCACGCCCAATTGCGTGCCCACTGCAACAGATCGTCCGAACGCTGGAGGAAAAGGATGCCCGTTTGCGCAATAGTTAGCGGGTCTCCTCTGACATAAACTGCAGCAATACGCGTGTAGGTAGCTCCTCGACTATCGGTAACGCCATAATGCGCCCGCGCGGTTGCCATGCCCAATCTCCTTGCAGAGACTGAATCTGGGAACCCCATTTATGCGCTTATGACCTAGGTGAGGCCGCGCGGCTGATTTCCATCACAGCTTGTCGAACAAGCAGCGCGCCAGCATTATCAGGCGCTTTTAGGTCACTTTCCAGTCTATGCAGTCGAGCGATGACGCGCGCCAGCCGCGGCGCATCCCATCGGGCCAATTGCCGCTGAACATCGTCGCGCTCTTTCCAAAAAATCGCTTTCCCCTGAGCAGCCATCACTTGGCCGACTGGCATTCCATTTTCCACCGAAATGCGCAGTCGCGTCAGCAGATGGGCCCTGCTCGCAAGCGCCCGAACCAGCCGGATGTCGAGCGCGCCGCCATTATCAAGCTCGGCCAGGGCCAGTGGCAATGCCGCGACCTTTCCGCCAAATGTGGCGTTGATGATGCTATTGAGGTCATTGCCGTCGATGTCGGCGCCGATCGCCTGCCAGTCTGCGAGCGCGGCGGCGGTGCGCTCGCCCGGGCTGGCATCGCAATAAAGCGCTAATTTTTCAACTTCGCGCGCCATCAACCCACGGTCTCGCCCTGTCGATTCGGCGATGGCTGCGCCAACAACGCGGTCAATCACCAGCCCCAGTGGCGCCGCCAGGCCGGCGATGGTGCGCTCGACGTCTTTGGCTTCAATCGGGTAGGAAATGACAGCCATGCAGCGATCATCGCGTTCAGCGATTTTCATCAGCCGTGACTTGGCCGTGAGGCCGCTGATCGTGATGATGACCGGGTTGCCAGCAGCCGACGCGCCAAGCAGGTTTTCAATCGAGGGCAGTAATTCGTCGCCGCTGCCCGAATTGACGCTGATCGAAATCCACCGTGCGCCGCCAAACAGGCTGATCGATGCGGCCTCATCGGCGATAAGCGCAGGGTCTTCTTTGACAGAATATAGCGACACATCGAACCGTTCGGCATCTGTGCCTATCGTCGCGACGACCTGATCCCTTAACGCGGCGGATCCGCTCTCATCGCTTCCCCCGAACAGATATAGCCGAATATCGGGGTTGAACCGGGCAATAGCCCGCGCAGCCTCATGGGCTTTAACCAGCATTACCTAAGGCGTCATATCGCGTGCGTAGAGCGCAACACGGGCGATAATCTGGTCGGCAAGGGCTTGGGACAATTGCTCCAGTGCGCCGCGTTCTGCGGCAATAGTGGCCACTTCGCTGCCCACCACATCTATACCCGTGTCGGATGCAGCCGTGTCATCAATCACGGCCCGGCCACTGCTTGTATCGACCAATTGCCAGCGCGCCCTCAGCATTCGGCGCTCGCGCGTAACCGAATCATCGCGGCGAACGCCCAATCCGCTGATGCTGTCATCCAGCCGAACATCAATGCGGTAGCGCGGTTGTTCGCTATGACCCGTGATGTCGATACGATCGCGCAGCGCCCCGCGCACGAGCCACCCGGCCTCACCAGCAATCGGCGCTACACTGACCGACGAAAGCGTGTTCGCCACACCGCCACGCGCGCCGCCCGAATAGAGCGGCTGCAACCCGCATGCGCTGAGCATAAGCGAAGAAACGGCCAAAGCGAGGAAATGCTTGATCATCACAACACTATATTGACCAAGCGGCCCGGAACGACAATCACTCTTTTGGGCGTTGCGCCATCCAATTGCCGTTGCACCTTGTCGTTGGCGAGTGCGAGCGCCTCTAGCGAAGCCTTGTCGCTGTCTTTGGGAACGGTGATGGTATCGCGCAGCTTGCCCATCACCTGTAGCGCGATGGTTACCTCGTCTTCGACCAGCAATGCCGGGTCGGCCACCGGCCACGGCGCGTCGGCGATCAGGCCGCTCATCCCGCGCTCGGCCCAAATTTGTTCGGCCAGGTGGGGCAGCATAGGCGCAGTAAGCAAGGTGATGGCCCGTGTTGCAGCATCGCGGCTCGCCGATGGCGGGGCTTTTTCGAGCGCGTTGGCGAGGCTGTGGATCTTGGCCACCGCTTTGTTAAACGCCAGCGCGTCAATGTCTGCTGTAACCCCGGCGATGGTTTTGGCCGCGGCGCGATCGAGCGCGCTGTCGTGGCCGCTGGCTCCGCGCGGCGCGGCTCCGATGCGCCATAGCCGCTGGACAAAGCGCCAGCAGCCCTCAATCCCCGCCTCGGACCAGGCAAGGTCGCGTTCGGGCGGGCTGTCGGACAGCATGAACCAGCGCACCGCGTCGGCACCATATTGGTCGATGATACCGTCGGGATCGACGACATTTTTCTTCGACTTCGACATTTTGATGACGCGGCCGACTGCGACGGGCTGCCCATCGGATTTAAGCGTCGCGTCGTGACTCGTGCGGTCAACCTCTTCAGGCGAATAGAATGTTGGAATGCCGTGCTCACCGACGGAGCGACCATAGGTTTCGTGCGTCACCATTCCTTGCGTGAACAGCGCTGCAAACGGTTCCTGAACCTCAATCAGCCCGATATGCGCCAAGGCCCGCGTCCAAAAGCGGGCGTAAAGCAGGTGCAAAATCGCATGTTCAACCCCGCCGATATATTGCCCGACCGGCAACCAGCGCGCAATTTCGGCAGCATCGAACGGCGCATCTTTGGGCTGGCTGGCAAAGCGCAGGAAATACCATGACGAATCGACAAAGGTGTCGAGCGTGTCGGTTTCGCGCCGCGCCGCCGCGCCGCACGCCGGGCAATTCGTATGTTTCCACGTCGGGTGACGGTCGAGTGGATTGCCCGGCACCTCGAATGTCACGTCGTCAGGCAGGGTGATGGGCAGGTCAGCCTTGGGCACCGGAACAACGCCGCACGCGTCGCAATGGATGACAGGGATTGGTGTCCCCCAATAGCGTTGACGCGATACGCCCCAGTCGCGCAGGCGCCATATGGTTTTGCCCTCGCCCCAGACCTCATGCTCCGCCCTCGATATGACGGCGGCCTTTGCCTGATCGATGTGCATGCCGTCGAGGAAATGGCTGTTCACCAGCTTGCCCGCGCCGGTATAGGCCATATCGCTGCAGAAATGCGCATCCGTTTCATCACCATCGGCGATCACGCGGATGACGGGCAGGTCATATTTGCGGGCAAAATCAAGGTCGCGCTGGTCGTGCGCCGGGCAACCGAAAATCGCGCCCGTGCCATAGTCCATCAACACATAATTGACGACCCACACGGGCACATGCCAGCTGGGGTCAAGCGGATGTTCGACCACAAGGCCGGTGTCGAATCCCAATTTCTCTGCGGTGTCCATTTCCGCTGCCGTCGTGCCGCCCGTGCGGCATTCGGCGATGAAGGCCGCCAGTTCTGGCGCATTGGCAGCGAGGCCTTCCGCCAGCGGGTGATCAGGCGCCACCGCAACAAAACTGGCCCCGAACAGCGTGTCGGGCCGCGTCGTGAACACCGCAATGCCGTCGTCGGACGCAGAGGTTCCTGGCGGAAAACGAAAGGTAAACTCCAGCCCCTGGGATTTGCCGATCCAGTTTTCCTGCATCAACCTGACCTTGTCTGGCCATTGATCAAGCGACGCCAGTCCCTCTAGCAAATCATCAGCAAAATCGGTGATTTTCAGGAACCATTGCGATAATTTGCGCCGTTCCACGAGCGCGCCGCTGCGCCATCCGCGCCCGTCGATCACCTGTTCATTGGCGAGCACAGTCATGTCGACCGGATCCCAGTTGACCGCTGCTTCCTTGCGATAAACCAGCCCCGCCGCCCTCATGTCGAGGAACAGCGCCTGTTCGTGGCCGTAATAGTCGGGCTCGCATGTCGCCAGTTCGCGGCTCCAATCGATGGCGAGGCCCAGCCGTTTAAGCTGGCCGCGCATTGCCGCGATGTTGGTGCGGGTCCATGCGCCGGGGTGCACACCCTTTTCCATCGCCGCATTTTCGGCCGGCATGCCAAAGGCGTCCCAGCCCATCGGGTGGAGCACCGCGTGGCCGCTCATCGCCTTTTGCCGCGCGATGACATCACCCATCGTATAGTTGCGGACGTGGCCCATATGGATGCGGCCCGACGGGTAGGGGAACATCTCCAGCACATAGGCCGGCGGTCGGTCGGGGAAACGGTCCGCGCAAAATGTGCCCGCCTCGTCCCACACCTTTTGCCAGCGGGCGTCGGCGGCAATCGGGTTGAACCGCTGTTCGGTCATGCTGTCTGTCTCAATTAAAGCGGGAAGCCCCCCGCGCCAGTATCAATTGCCGCTTATGGCGGTTCGGCGCAGGTCGCGCGCACGGGTCAAGATGATTTCTTCGACGCGCTGCACTGTTGCCGCCTGAATCGGAGCGTCAACCCATGCGCCATTTTGTGCGACCTGTCGGGCGCCAGATACCCGCAACGCATCGGCACGAAGATCGCGGTCAAGGATGGCGACGGTCAATTTGACCCGCTCGCCGGGGTTTTGCGGGTTGGCATACCAATCGGTGACGATAACCCCGCCGTTCGAATCGGTTTGCAACAGCGGTGCAAAGGACAATGCATCGAGCGAAGCGCGCCACAAATAGGCATTGACGCCGATCGTCGTCACTTGAGCAGCCGCAAGGTCAGCCCGAGGGCGCTCATTGCCGCCGCCACAGCCCGATAATATCAGCGCTAGGCCGAGCGCGCTTGCTGCGCCGGTTGCGCGCAGGGCATTGCGGGGGAATGTGCGAGGGGATAGTGTGTCAGGCATGGCAATTTCGGCTCTCTTTAGAGTGGCTTAAACTAAGGTTGCGAACGGCAAATTCCTTGCTTCGTTCATCAATCTGGGCATCAACATAATCACGGAAACAAATATCGTCTCAACTTCGGCTTCGTTCGCTTTTGCCTGTCAGCCACAGCCCACAGACAGGCACCTCTGTAGCAGAGGCAAGCGCAACGCAAGCTCCTTCTAACGCCGCCCATCCCACGGAGCAAGCATTGCAATGGGGCTGTTTTTGAGAGCGCTTCCATGAATGTTTGATGCATGCTGTGCGTTTGGTGCAACAAATGGCTATAAAACGCATTAGGCACTGGATTTTTCAATCACAATCATCGTATAACATAATCTGGCCATAGGGAATCGCCGCTGGTTATGTTGTCTGATCGCGCCTTTACTGCATCTACATTGATGGCCTTTGCCGCTGTCGGGCTTGTTGCAACTCCGGCGTTTAGCGCAATGTCCGCGAATGATCGCGCCTCTGCCCTTTCGGCGCTGGTGGGGCGCTTCACCCCTGCGACGGGTGATCCGGTGTTGCTCGAACGCTATGCCAGCCTGTCAGCCGAGGCTAAACGCAATTTCCGTTTCACGCCAGCTATGCCTCGAACAGAGAATAGGGCTGTGACCCTTGTGGTGCGCGCCAGACCGGCTGTGGCTATGGGCGTTACAGATGTTCTCACGCGCGATTTGCAACCGGTTGCGATTAGCCCGGTCAGCTATCGCCTTGGCTCTGCAGTTGGATATACCGCTTTTGCGGCGACCGCTAGCACACCATCTGTTGATATTGCATCATTGCCGCAGGCTCGCCGACCTGTTGATTCAACGCGGCGTCCATCGCGTTTTGGCGCGGATATGCGCGTCGACACCCGCCCTGCGTTGGGCGCGCCAGATCGCGCAGTTCGGCCGGATGGCGACTATTCGGTTGATGTGTCGGGCAGCTATCGCCTGTCGCGCAACATTGATGTTCAGGCTGGCGTTCGTTTGGCCCGTGACAATGATCGGCTCACACCTTTGACCGATCAGCGTCAGGACAGCCAGGCTGTCTATGTCGGGACACAATTCAGGTTCTAGAGTGATTTCGAGTGCAATGGAACATTTCACGGCTCGGAAATCACGGGAAGCTAAGGCGCGTGATTTCGAGTGCAATGGAACATTTCACGGCTCGGAAATCACGGAAAAACAAAGAAAATAGAGCCTGTTTCGATTCAGTCTAAAGCGGACAGGCTCTAGGTCGCGGCTGAGCCAGGGCTTCATTTCTCCGGCTTGTTTTCAATTCCCTGCCACGCATCTATGGCCGCCCATCCATGCGCACCGTGCCGCCGCGCGCCGCGAAACCGCGCTGCATTCATTCCGCCCAGCGCGATGGCGGCGCACCCACACAGCCGCGCAAGGCGCTGAAACTGCGCAATTCCTATGCCCCTTGCCTGCGGGTGGCTACGAGTCGGCCAGATGGGGGATATCAATATCGCATCGGCTTTCATTTGCCGCGCCGCTCGCGCTTCGCGCTCATTATGGACGGCTATACTGAGAAGCTTTGGTTGTTGAGGTAAATGGGGGGAGCCATGTCGCCCATCAAAGCCGGCGATAGACCCCTTGCCGCCAAGCAATAACAGATGCCGCTTGGCGCGTGCGGTGCGGCGGATGGAACGGATCATCGCCGCCGAGCGATCTTTTCCCATGGCATATGGACGGACAATAACCGCGCACCGCGGCGGCATGGCGGCGATGATGGCGGGTATGTTATCGCCCAATCGCGCATCGCACAGTAGCCAGCATTTGGGAATGAAGGGGGCTTTGCGCGTGGACATTCCTTATTCTATAGCGGCGCACCATGACCACGCCACCCACCAATGATGCCACCACCCGCCTCTCCGCTGTGCAGGCGCATATTGCGCGCGCTGCGCTAGACGCGCGCCGCAGCGCTGCTGCTGTCACGCTGATAGCCGTTTCAAAAACGCATGACGCCGCCGCTATCCAGCCGTTGATTGATGCCGGGCAGCGGGTATTTGGCGAAAACCGCGTCGCCGAGGCGGCGGCGAAATGGCCCGCCTTGCGCGCGGCCAACCCTGACATCACCCTCCACATGGTCGGGCAATTGCAATCGAACAAGGCCGAACAAGCGGTGGCGCTGTTCGACTGCGTCCATTCGCTCGACCGCCCCTCCCTCGTCACCGCATTGGCCCATGCCATGGACAGAGCGGGCCGCCGCATCCCCTGTTTCATCCAGGTCAATCTGGACCCGCTAGGCTTGCCTAGGGGAAGGGCAGAAAACCCGTTAGCGCTTGCGCAAGGGGAAGGGCAGAGTAGGCGTGGCGAGGGTAAGGGCGGCTGCGCTCCCGCTGCTTTGCCGGCTTTGCTCGAACTGGCACGCAAAGCCGGTATCGACGTCATTGGCTTGATGACGGTGCCGCCGCTTGGCCTCGAACCTGCGCCGTGGTTCGCCTTGCTCGCCAAGATGGCTGACGATCATGACCTGCCCTGCCTCAGCATGGGCATGTCGGGCGATTATGAGAGTGCTGTGCGTATCGGCGCGACCCATGTGCGGGTGGGCAGCGCGCTGTTTGGCACTCGCTAGGCTTGCCTAGAGTGATTTCGAGTGAGGTGGAACCACCGAACGGCTCGGAAATCGCGGAAAAGAAAGAAAATAGAGTCTGTTTCGATTCAGTCTAAGTAAAACAGACTCTAGGGGAAGGGCAGAAAACCACAAATGAGAAGGCCCGCTCCATCGCTGGAACGGGCCTGTTCAGATTAGAAAGCCGCGCGCGTTTACGCGTGGGAAAGGCCAGCTAAAAACGCGTCCGCACTGTCAGGCCGTAGGTGCGCGGTTCGGCAAGGAATTGCGAGAAAATCTGTCGGCCACCGGGAAATTGCGGATCAACGAATGGCACCGCCGTGGTGCCGGCCTGAAACGGCGTGTTGAACGCGACCTGCGCATAATCGACGTTGAACAGGTTCTGCGCCCACAGCTCGACCGACCAACGCTCATCCGCCCCGCGAATACCGACGCGGGCGTTGAACAGCGCATAGCCATCCTGCTCCTTTTGCGGGAACAGGTCGGAACCGGTGTTGTAATCGCCGGTCATGCGGCCGTCGATATAAACCAATCCAGTTAGGCCCGAGCTGCCGATTTCGGGAGTCCATGTGACTGAGCCCGTGGCGACAATCTCCGGTGCGTTTGAAAGGTTGTCGCCCGGCAACTTGCGCAGTGCCGGGTCGAGCGGCGCACCAAGCCGATTGCCAACGAGGTTGTCGTTGTAGCTGGTGTCGGTATAGGTCAGACCTGCTGCAACACGGAAATTGCGCGCGGGAACCAGCGATGCTTCCATCTCGACACCCTGTGCGCGGACGCCATAGGTCACATCGCCTGGCGCGCAAGCCCCGGTCACGGCGCTGGCATCGCGGTCTGCACCGCCCAGGCTGGTGCCACAGCCATTGACTGTCTGCACCAGAAACACCGAGCCGTTAAAGGTGTTGAGTTGGAAGTTTTGGAAATCCTGCCGGAATGCCGCAACGCTAAGCGAGAATTGGCGGGTCGAATATTTCGCGCCGATTTCATAGGCATCGACGATTTCGGGGTCGAATTGCAGATTGCCAACCAGCGCCTGCGCGCCGCCGACCGCCGCAAAAGTTGTCGATGGTGTCGCGGTTCCCAACCCGACCACAGGCCCCTTGAGCGCCGAGCGGTCGAGGTTGAACCCGCCCGCCTTATAACCGCGGGCATAGCTGGTGTAGATCAACAGATCATCGGTTGGCCGCCACGACAGGATGGCGGTGCCGCTAAACTCATTTTCATGGCGGCGGCTGTTGATCGTCACGCCGTTCAGCTCGGCGGTCGAATTGCCCTGACACGACAGGCCGATGATGCCGGCTGCTGTAGCGGCCAGCCCTGTATTGGTCAGAAGCGGTGTCAACGCCGCCTGATTCGCGGTGCAGGCCGTATTATTATTGCCGAACAGCGCGTCAAACCGCTTGCGTTCATCGGTGTAGCGCAGACCCAATGTCACATCGATCGTGTCGGTCACATGGACGATATTGTGGGTGAACAGCGCCCAGTTGCGGCTGTTCTGGTTATAGGTGTCGAGCGTCGTTCCGACATTATTCAGGCCATCGAGTCGATCAATCGCGGCATAGATGGTTGGCGATGCCGCACCGAACGCAGCTGGGCGCGCAGCAAGGCAACCCGCCGATGTTGGCGAATAGAGCGCGGCCAACCCGCCGCCAGACACCAGGCGGCAAGTGGCAAAGCGGCCATATTGGCTGCCGAACCTGAGATCGTCCTGAACCGTCAAATCCTCGTTGGCAAAAAAGCCGCCAACCAGCCAGTCGAGATGGCCGTCAAACGCCTCACCCTGAAGCCGCAGCTCCTGGGTGAAGGTCTGAAATTGGCGCGAACCCGCCGCCGTGCGAAATAAAATATCGACCGCGCTATAGTCTGTGTCGGACCCCTGGCCTGCCTTGTAATCGCGATAGGCGGTGATCGAGGTTAGATTGACCCCGCCCAAATCCCAATTGATCTGGAG
>JBEBJX010000075.1:0-10052 GCA_040079655.1 Sphingopyxis sp.
ATGATCGAGCTATTCATCTCGGCCTTTGTCACGTTGTTCGTGGTCATCGACCCGCCAGGCTGCGCGCCGATCTATGCCAGCCTGACCGGTGGAGCGGATGCGCGTCAGCGGCGCGTCATGGCGGTGCGCGCCACCCTCATCTCCGGCCTGATCCTCGTCGGCTTTGCGCTGTTCGGCGAAGATTTGCTCACCGCACTTCACATCGACCTCGACAGTTTCCGCATCGCAGGCGGCATCATGCTGTTCATCATCGCGGTTGACATGGTGTTCGAAAAACGCACCGAACGCCGCGAAAAACGCGCCGAGGGTGTGCGCGCGACGCCAGAGGTCGAGGATGTGTCGGTGTTCCCGATGGCGATGCCGATGATCGCCGGGCCTGGCTCGATCGCCTCGGTGATGCTTCTGGTGTCTCAAAATGAGGGGATAGAACGCGCGGCCGTGATTTTTGGTGCGCTGCTCAGCGTGCTGCTGCTGACCCTCGCCGCGTTGCTTGCTGCTGGGCCGATCATGCGCGTGGTGGGGTCCAAGTTTGAGGCGGTCATCACCCGGCTGCTCGGCGTATTGCTGGCGGCTCTGGCGGCGCAATTTGTCATCGACGGCCTCAAGGCCAGCTTTATGGGGGCATCCTGATGAGCGCATTCCCATGGGGTGATGTCATCATCATCTTTGCTCTGGTGGCGATCAACGGTCTGTTGTCCATGTCCGAGCTGGCGATAGTCTCTTCGCGTCGCCCGCGGCTGGAGGCGATGGCGGCTCGCGGAAAAAGTGGCGCACAGGCGGCGCTCGATTTGGGCGCAGACCCTGGGCGATTCCTGTCCAGCGTGCAAATCGGCATCACCCTGGTCGGGATCATCGCCGGCGCCTATTCGGGTGCATCATTGGGCGCGCCGGTCGCGTTGCTGTTGCGCTCTGGCTTTACCATGGCCGCATCAACCGCCCAGTCACTGGCATTTGTTTTGGTGATTACGCTGACGACATATCTCTCGCTCATCATTGGGGAGTTGGTGCCCAAACAATTTGCGCTGCGATCGCCCGAACGTATCGCTGTGCTGGTTGCGCGGCCAATGCAGTGGGTCGCCCTGCTGACCGCTCCACTGATCTGGCTGCTCGATGGCACCAGCTCGCTGATATTTGCGCTTTTGGGTCTCAATCGTGAAAGCGAGGACAAGGTGACGGCCGAGGAGCTGCACCTAGTGGTCGCCGAAGCGTCGCGATCGGGCGTGATTGAGGAGAGCGAGCGGGCGATCATCTCTGGCGTTGTCCGGCTTGCGGACAGGCCGGTGCGCGAGGTCATGACACCGCGAACACAGGTTGATTGGATCGATGCCGATGCCGATGGCGATGCTATTCGCGCGCGGTTAATGGCCTCGCCGCATACGCGGCTGCCGGTTGGTGAAGGGTCAGTCGACGCGCTGATCGGCGTGGTTCAGGCGCGCGATATTGCCGTGGCATTATTTCGCGGCGAGGCGATCGACCTCAGGCGGTTGCTCCGCAAAGCGGGGGTGATACCAGACCAGCTCGACGCTATAGAGGCGCTGACAGCGCTGCGTGGGGCCGATGTTCCCCTGCTCTTTGTCCACGACGAATATGGTCATTTCGACGGGCTGGTGACACCGTCCGATTTGCTGTCGGCTATTGCGGGCGAATTTGCGTCGGATCAGGACATCGGCACCGATCCGCATATTGTCACACGCGCCGATGGCAGCCTGCTGGTTTCGGGCTCCGCCCCCGCCGATGCACTTGCCGATCGTTTGGGGATGACGCTGCCTGATGAGCGCGAATACGCCACTGTAGCCGGTTTTGCATTGGCTCAGCTCAAACATTTACCGACCGTCGGCGAGCTTTTCGCGCATCAAAGTTGGACCTTTGAGATTGTCGATATGGATGGCCGTAAGATCGACAAGCTGCTGGTGTCACAAGCGGATTAGAATCTTTTCGAGCGAGATGGGAAGGAGGGAAACCACCTCAACCCGCGCGCCATGAGCTTGTCGAAGCCTGCCCTGAGCGCCTGCCTTGGCAGGCAGTCGAAGGGGACCGTTCTTTATTGCGCGCCATCAGAAAGTATAACGACGATGCTCGACAAGCTCAGCATGGATGAATTTTGGTTCAATAATCCAACCTGAAGCCTAGCGATTCTCGCTGCCCACTTCGCCGAACTTGGCGGCAAAGGCGGCATGGTCGCCGCGTGCCAGCAAGCCCGCTTGCTCGACCCAGGAATCGCGGTTTATCCGGCCTTTGAAGCTGCCGAGGAAACGATCAACTTCGCCAATTTCGGTAGCGCCCCACGCAGATATCTGGTCAAACCTGGTAACCCCGAGCGAAATGAGGAGCGCGTTCAACTTGGGCCCAACGCCCTTGATAAGCGTAAGGTCATCGGGTGCGCCAACGGCTGCTGCTATCGTAGGGCGATCTCCACCTGCAGCCGCAACGGGCGCAGGTTCGGGGGCGGGCGCGACAAAGGCGACAGGCTGTGCAGTTTCAATAACCGGTTTTGCGGGCTCAAGCCGTGTCGGCGCAACGCGCGGGCCATCATCGTCGATATCGAGTGATGGCGCCGAGACTCGTGCGCGAAGCCAAATCCACGCTGCTGTCAGTATGCCGATCAACAACGCGGCAAGGCAAAGATACCAATAGTCTGTCGCCCAGCTAATCATCACATCATCCCCATCATTGCCGAGGTATCGGCGTTACTTTTCAATTCAGGCTGCGCTGTCGCGACCCCATAAGAACCAGCCGAGGCCAAGGCCAATGCAAAAGAACAGCATCAGCACTAATAGCGATTCGAACAATAATGACATAGCTATTCCCCCGTGGCTGCTGCAGGTGCCGCAGCAGAATTGCTGGTCACATGAAATTCAATCCGGCGATTAGCAGCATTGGCCTCAGCGCCGCCGCCCTCAACCTTGAGCCGGGTGGAGCCAAACCCGTGCGCGACCATCCGCGATGCGGCCACACCCTTCGCTGTCAAAGCCGCAACAACCGCGTCGGCGCGCGCCTGGCTCAATGTCTGATTGGCGGCGGCATTGCCCAATGGGTCGGTATGGCCTGCGACCTCAACCGTTACACCAGCGCATGGGCCAAGCGCAGCGGCAAGCGCGTCGATCAGGCCATTTGAGGCGGGGTTAATATAGGCGGAGCCAGAACGAAACTGGATGGTCTGGCCGTTGATGGCCGCGTCCACCTGTGCCTGACAATTCGCAACAGTGGCGGCGCTGGCGGGCGCTTCGGCGGGAGGGGTGGCGGTTGCCGCAGCGCCATCATCTGCCCAGCGCGCGTCCTTTACGCCCGGCACCGCGCGCACAGCAGCAAGCAAAGCCGCTTTGGTTGCATCATCGGCGGTTCCGGACAGGATGGCAATGCGCGTTAAGGCGGGGTCACGCTCGAACGCAACCGACACACCGGTTCCGCCGGCATTGCCCAAGGCGGCTTCGCTGTTGCCCTGAAGCTTGTTGATAAAATTTTCGCCCATGTGCAACCAGCTATGGCTAGCCATAGCCATCAGCGCGGTTGCGCCTGCTCCGATAAGCGTTTTGGTCATCGCATTCACAGCATTTCCCCTGGCCAATATTTTCGCCTGATCTGCTATTCATGCAATAGACGGAGTGGAATTGCAAATGGTCAACTGGTGCCAGCCTGGGCTTCGCGAGCCACTTCTCGCCAGCCAATATCGCGGCGACAAAAACCACTTGCAAAATCAATGCTATCAATGGCTGCATAGGCGTAATCGCGGGCCTCTGTTGCTGAATTGCCTCGCGCAGTTACCGCGAGCACGCGCCCGCCATCGGCGATCATTTGCCCTTCCCATACCCCTGTTCCTGATTGAAAAATGCGCACATCTTGCGAATCATCTTTCGATTCGGGAATCGATTTTGGCAGGTTGATGGCTCCACCGGTTTCAGGTTTTTCGGGGTAACCGCGTGCCGCCATCACCACAGTCAGTGCAGTTTCAGGCGAAAATTGGGGCTTGGGCACAGCGTCCAGTTGCCCTTGTGCCACAGACAGCATCAGCGCGGCTAAATCACCGCGATACCGCATCATCAGTACCTGGGCTTCGGGGTCGCCAAAGCGGCAATTATATTCGATCAGCTTCGGCCCGTCGTCAGTCAGCATCAATCCGGCGAACAGGACACCGCGATAGGGCATGTTTTTATGCGTCATCATCTCGACGGTTGGCTCAATAATCTCTGCCATCACCCGCGCTTGCATGGCGGGAGTGAGGATGGTCGCGGGGCTATAGGCGCCCATGCCGCCAGTGTTGGGGCCAGTGTCGCCCTCAAAGGCGCGCTTATGGTCCTGAGCCGAACCAAAAGGAACCACTGTCTTGCCGTCGCTCAGTGCGAAAAAACTGACCTCTTCACCAGTGAGAAACTCTTCGATGACGACAGACGCACCGGCATCGCCAAAGCCGCCACCAAACATATCCTCAATGGCTGCGCGGGCTTCGTCAATGGTTTCGGCGATGATGACACCCTTGCCTGCTGCCAGTCCGTCGGCCTTGATGACATAGGGGGCGGAGAAATCGGCAAGGCCAGCCAGTGCTTCGGCCTTTGTTGTATAATGTTCATACGCAGCGGTCGGGATGTTGGCCGCACCGCAAATCCCCTTGGTAAAGCCTTTCGATCCCTCAAGCTGTGCCGCCGCCTTGCTAGGGCCAAAAACGGGAATATCGCCAAGCGCATCAGCGAGGCCCGCGACCAAGGGCGCTTCTGGCCCGATGACGACCAGCCCGATGTTAAATCGATCACAAAAGCTGCGCACTGCCGCATGGTCGCTGCCGTCCATCGCAACCAATGTGGCGTGATGCGCGGTTCCAGGGTTGCCGTGCGCAGCGTATAATGTATCGCAGGATGGTGATTGTGCCAATTTCCATGCCAGCGCATGTTCGCGGCCGCCCGAACCAATGAGGAGGATGTTCATTGCAGATGTCGACTCCCGTAGGTGAGGATAGTGATTCTGGCGACGCGCGGCTGGTAGCGCAAGTGCAGGCTGGCGACAATGCTGCGCCGCTCAGCGTGGCCCAGCTCTCGGCGGCGATAAAGCGCACGCTTGAGCAAGGTTTTACCCATGTGCGGGTGCGCGGGGAAATTTCGGGCTTCAAGCGCGCAGCCTCTGGGCATGTCTATTTTGCGCTCAAGGATAGCGATGCCAAACTCGATGCCGTCATGTGGAAAGGGCAGGCGGCCCGTATCCCCTTTGCCGCCGAAGACGGGCTGGATATTATCGCCACCGGGCGGATAACGACGTATCCTGGCCGCTCCAATTATCAGATCATTGTCGAGCAGATGGAGCTGGCCGGTGAGGGCGCGCTTCTAGCCTTGCTAGAGAAAACGCGCCTTCGGCTGGCGGCTGAGGGTCTGTTTGATGCCGAACGCAAACAGGCCATCCCCTATCTGCCGCGGGTGATTGGCGTCGTGACATCGCCCACGGGTGCGGTGATCCGCGACATATTGCATCGCCTGTCGGACCGCATGCCAACGCATGTGCTCGTATGGCCCGTGCTGGTGCAGGGTGCAGGTGCGGCCGGACAGATTGCGGCGGCGATTGCGGGGTTCGATGCGCTGGATGGTTCAGGGGACGGCTCGATCGCGATACCTAGGCCGGATTTGGTGATTGTTGCGCGTGGTGGCGGGTCAATCGAGGATTTATGGGCATTTAACGAAGAAGCGGTGGTGCGCGCGGTGGCTGCGTGCCGTATTCCGCTTATCTCGGCTGTTGGGCACGAAACCGACACCACATTGATCGATTTTGCTGCGGATGTGCGCGCACCGACACCGACAGCCGCCGCTGAAATGGCGGTGCCCGTTCGCGCCGATTTGGAGGCTGAGCTGGCGATGCGCGGTTCAAGGGCGGCGCGGGCGTGGGCGCGTCAGGTGACAACGGCGCGCGACGGTTTCAACGCTATGGCTGAACGCACCCCTCCGCTTGATCGACTGCTCGGCCCGCAGCGGCAGAGGCTTGATGAGGTGGGGGTGCGCCTCTCGCAATCGTTCCGGCTGGTGATGGCTGGCGCAGGGGCGCGCTTGGCCCAAGCTTCGGCCGCACTGCGCCCATCGCTGATCGGGCAGCTATGGTTAAGGGCGCAGGAGCGGCTCGACGCGGCATGGCGGCTTCTCGCCTCGCTAGACCCACGGGCGATGATGGCGCGCGGGTTTGCTATTGTGCGCACCGGCTCGGGGGCTGTTGTGACCAGCGCGAAAAAAGCGCGCGAAGCCCATGATCTGGTGCTGGGCTTTGCCGACGGGGACGTCGCAGTCTCGGTTTTCACCGGCGCGGCAACACCGCCACGAAAACTGGCCCCTGGTCGGCCACAGCAAAAATCCGCCAATCAATCCGACTTGTTTGACTGATCGACTATACGATCACCAAATTGGTTAGCGTGCTTGCCATAACCCGCTCCATCCTGTCATAATGCCCCATGCTTATGACTTCGAGTTCGCGCGCCGCGCGCCTTTATTACCAGCCCAATGGCTTTCGACTCTTAAGCCATGGCGACCATGTGTTGTGCGCAATATCGGGTGCGCCAATAGCGCTAGAGGAATTGCGCTATTGGTCGGTCGAGCATCAACAAGCCTATGTCAGTTGCGCGCTGGCGGTTGAGGCGCTGACTGGGCAACGGCCCGCCGTATCGGATTGAACAATGCGCGGCGGGGATTTTCCTATGGCATTGGCTTGTGGCCTGACCCCGATCATGGTGGTGCTGGCCAGTTGTATCGGCCCTGCGGCTGCGCAGCCCGCGCCTCGCGCCGCCGCTCGCCCCATATCGCAACCGCCGCCCTTGCCGCGCCCGCCTGTTCCGCCAATCGCTGTGACGCCATCGATCACACTCGAATCCGAACAGGGCGGTCAGGGCGCATTGCTGCGTGGGTTGATCAGCCCGGTGAGCGCAATATTGACACTGAACGGCGCACCTGTCGCCACAGCAGCGGATGGCCATTTCATCATTGCCTTTGATCGCGATGCATCGGGCACGGCGGTCCTGCGCCTTGCGCCGCGCAATGGCCCGGCGGTTGAGCGCAATATTAGCATTGCCCCGCGCCAATGGGCGATCCAGCATATCAATGCCCCCACGCGCGGCGCGGCGACAAGCGATGCTGATTTTGAACGCCGCCGCCCGGGCGAACTCGCGCAAATGGGTGCGGCACGGCGGACAGTGGTTTCGAGCGAGGGCTGGCGACAGCGCTTTATCTGGCCTTTGCGCGGGCGCATTTCGGGCGTGTTCGGGTCGCAGCGCGTTTATCAAGGCGTGCCGGGCAATTATCATAATGGTGTCGATGTCGCCGCCCCATCCGGAACGCCCTATGTTGCCCCTGCTGATGGTGTCGTCATTCTCGCTGCCACGGCACCATTTACGCTCGAGGGCAATCTGTTGATGATTGATCATGGCATGGGCCTGTCGAGTGTGTTCCTCCATTCGAGCCGCCTTGATGTGCGCACCGGCGATGTGGTGCGTCAGGGACAGCGCCTGGGCGCGGTTGGCGCGACCGGGCGGGCAACCGGGCCGCATATGCACTGGGCGATGCGCTGGAACGGTGCAAAGATTGACGCGGCACAAGTGGCCGGCCCGATGACGCCATGAGCTGAGGCTGCAAGTCCAGCCACGTAATTTAATTACGCGAAAATAGCACCATTTGAAACGTCGTGCCGAACGCACGCAATTCGTGTGACAAATACACCACAGCCAAAAAAAATGGCGCAATCCCAATCGCCTTTTGCTTTACACCAAGGCGGCGGCGGGCCAATCGTGATGATAACCGGGGGTGCGCGCTTTGCGTGCGCTGCCTTGGGGACCTAACCAGACAAAGGAACTGGACTGTGAAAGTATCACGTATCGCTCAATTTAAAGCAGGTTCTGCGCCGTTGGTGCTTGGCCTCGCGCTCCTCGCTTCACCTGCATTTGCGCAGGATGCTGCTGAGGAAGATGCTTCTAACGAAGACATCGTCGTCACCGGATCGTTGATTTCCAACCCGAACATCGAATCATCTTCGCCTGTTGCCGTCATTGGCGCGGACGAAGTGGCTCTGCGCGGCTCTACCACTGCGGAGCAAATCCTTCGTGAATTACCAGGCGCAACGCCAAACCTCGGCCAAAGCGTCAACAACGGCACGGCCGGTGTGGCGCGTGTTGACCTTCGCAACCTTGGCCCACAGCGCAATATCGTCCTTTTGGACGGCCGCCGCGTTGTTCCTTCAAGCGCGCTTGGTGTTGTCGATTTGAACAACATTCCGCTGGCGCTGGTTGATCGCGTTGACATTTTGACCGGTGGTGCTTCGACCACTTATGGTGCCGACGCGGTTTCTGGTGTGGTCAACTTTATCACACGCCGCGACTTTGCCGGCCTGGACTTCACTGCCAGCGATCAAATCACCGAACAGGGTGATGGTCATTATCTGCGCACCGAGCTGACACTGGGCGCCAATTTTGATGATGGCCGTGGTAATGCGGTTTTGTCGGTTGGGTATCAGGAAGCCGACGCGATTTTCTTCGGTGATCGCGACTATGGGACATTCACACTGAGCTCGTCCACAGGCCGTGCATCGGGTGACTCGTTCACCTCGGTTCCAGCCATTTTCTCGAGCGCTGCTGACCTTCAGATCAGCCCCGATGGGTCGAGCCTGATTCCATTCTACAACACATTCAACTTTAACCCTTTCAACGTCTATGCGACGCCGTTTGAACGGTTCAACTTCTACGCAGCAGCGAATTACGAAGTGTCGGATTCGGTTGAAGTCTATTCGCGTGCTCTGTTCTCACGCAACACCGTGCAATCGATCATCGCGCCATCGGGCGTGTTCGGTTCCGATCTGACGGTCCCTGGCAACAATCCATATCTGAACGCGGGCATTCGTGATCAACTTTGCACGATTGCCGGCATTACCCTTGGCGCGGCTTGTAACACTAACCCCGCTATTCCGCTGGGCGCCGTGTATCGCCGTACGGTTGAGCTTGGGCCACGCGTATCGACCTATGTCACCAACGTGTTCGATATCAATGTTGGCGCGCGCATCAACATCACCGATTCGATCAAGGCCGACATCTATGGTTCTTATGGTGAAAGCGAAAACACTGAAACACGCTCCGGCTATGTAGCCAACTCGCGTATTCAACAGGCGTTGAACGCAACCAACACCACGACCTGTATTAACACTGCTAATCAGTGCGTTCCGTTGAACCTCTTTGGTGCTGCGGGCTCGATCACTCCTGCTCAAGGTGCGTTCGTCGGTGGTATCACCAGCACGGTTGCCAACACCGCGAGCCTGTCACAGGTTCATGGTGTGATTTCGGGCGATGTGCCGATCACGCTTGGCGCGTCTAACCCGGTATCCTTCGCCATCGGCGGTGAATATCGCAACTATGGCTCGGCGCGTAAGCCCGACAATTTGGCCCAAATCCCGGGTGAGCTTGGCGGCGCTGGCGGTGCGGTTCTCCCGCTCGTGGGTGGTTATGACGTTTACGAGGGGTTCGGCGAATTGGTCGTTCCGTTGATTTCGGATCAGCCTTTCTTCAACGAGCTGACATTCGAAGCGGGTGTCCGTTATTCGAGCTATGCCGTGCGCGCTGCTGGTAACCCCAGCTTTAACGCCACGACCTATAAGGCTGGTTTGAACTGGGAGCCTGTGGACGGCATCAAGTTCCGTGGCAACTATCAGCGTGCTGTTCGCGCGCCTGGTATCCTCGAACTGTTCGCTCCGGTCGTAACGGGTCTGACCAACTTGTTGGTCGATCCTTGCTCGTTTGCAAAGCCTGTGGGCAATGCAAACCTGACCGCAATCTGCCTTGCGCAGGGCGCTCCGGCGGCTTCGATAGGCTTGATCCAGGATCCAAGCGCTGGCCAGGCGAACAGCACTGGCGGCGGCAACCCCAACCTGCGCCCTGAAACGGCAACCACCTATTCCTTTGGTGTTGTCATTCAGCCAGGCGGGATGCTCAATGGCCTGACCGCAACCATCGATTATTATAATATCGATGTGAAAAACGCGATCACGTTTCAAACTCCTGGTGACGCTATCCAGGCGTGCTTTGGTAATGTCACGGCTGCTTCGGCGACCAGCGC
>JBEBJX010000076.1:0-9953 GCA_040079655.1 Sphingopyxis sp.
CCCCAGCCCCTCCCCTGAAGGGGAGGGGGGCATAAAGCGCGCGCTTGGCGATGCCAGCGCTAGGCTGGCGGCGATCAGCGATACCCCCAGATTAGACGTCGAATTGTTGATGGCGCACGCTTTAGGGTTGGAGCGCGGGGCAATGTTGCTCGATCTGTCGCGTCATAATCTTCCCAGCAATTTTGCGGCGCTTGTTGAACGACGCGCGAGGCACGAACCCATTGCCTATATCCTCGGCACCCGCGATTTCTGGACCATACGCCTTGGCGTCGGCCCCGGCGTCCTCATCCCGCGCCCCGACAGCGAAACGTTGATCGAGGCGGCGATCGCGCATTTTGGCGAAGCCGGCCCCGCGACCATCCTCGACCTTGGCACTGGCCCCGGCACATTGTTGCTCGCCGCGCTCGACCAATGGCCAAATGCGCGCGGGGTTGGGGTGGATAAAAGCGAGGGTGCGCTGGGCTATGCACGGGCAAACGCCGCCAATCTGGGGATGGCGGCGCGCGCGACTTTCATGAGGGGAGGCTGGGAAGATGGCGGCGACGCCGATCTCATCCTGTGCAACCCGCCGTATATCGCGGTTGATGAGGTGCTGGACAGCCAAGTGGCGGGGTTTGAGCCGCATGAGGCGCTGTTCGCCGGCAGCGATGGGCTTGAGGATTATCATATCATCTTGCCAACCTTGGCGCGGCGCATCTCTGAGGGCGGTGTCGCCATCATCGAAATTGGCGCATCGCAATCCGAAGCGGTAACCGCTTTGGCCAAGGCTGCGGGCCTTAGTGTTAGCGTGCGAAATGATTTAGGCGGGCGGTCTCGTGCACTCATTTGTGTGCCCGATTGATATTTTTTCCTTGATTTGCCCCGCAACGCGGCTAGTGCTGGGTGTGCAGCAGATGCCATGGGCGAACCCAGACGGGGTTCAGGATCGCTGCGGGAACTCCATTGCGGCAAAATGGCCCATTCGCCTCCTTCATTGGGCGCCCCACCATTTGGGACGCTGGCGACAAGCACAAATTGCCCAACATGCGCCAGTGATGGCGCGAGGAAAGACCATTTCTCTTCACAAGGACATATATGTCGATCAATAATCGCCAGCAAAATAACGGGCGCCGTCGCGGCCGCAGCAACAACAGCGGTGGACCACGCCAATCGGGCGGGCAAAATCGCAATTATGACCAGGGCAATCGTATTGATAGTCGGGCGCGCGGAAACGCCACTCAGTTGCTTGAAAAATATCGCAATATGGCGCGTGATGCACAATTGTCCGGCGATAGAGTGATGACCGAATATTATTTGCAATTCGCAGACCATTATTTCCGCGTCCTGTCCGACGCCCGCGTTCGGCAAGAAGAGCAACGTGGGCGCGGCGATGAACGCGACGAGGCGATCGGCGCTGAAAATGATGGCGATGATCAGATAGAGGAACTCGATGCGATTGACATGATCGGCCGTGCGCCCAGAAACCGTGATGATCGTGGCCAGCGCGATCGCGGGCCACGCGACGATGGCCGCGAACCGCGCGGCGAAGGTCGCAATGATGGGCGAAATCGCGCTCGCGGTGAATATCGCACGGAACAAGCGCGCGACGACTATAACCAACCCAGCGACAGCGCCGAATCACCTGCCGAGGTGGAGCGCGCTGACGAAAGCGTGAACACCCGCCGTCAACGCCCTTTGCATAGAGAACGCGTGCAGCGCGACAGTGAACAGCGTGAGAATGGTTTTGCTATTGATGCTGCAGTGCTGCCACCCGCCATCGGCATTGAGCAGAACCGCGAAACAGCATCCACATCAAGCGATGACCAGGCAATCGTTGCACCGAAACGCACGCGCCGCACTGTGCGCAAGACAGCCGAAGAAAGCCCCGCCTAAAATCTGTTTCATTCCAATTGAAGCGAAACAGATTTTATTCTCATTATTTTTCGGTGATTCCCGAGCCATTTTGCTGCATCAGCCGGGTGATGAATGGGTTCTGACCCTAGAACCCTAGCCCTTTTTTGCCGCCCTGAGCGCGCTGATCGTCGTCCCCGCACTGATCCGCTCGACATCGGTCTTGCAGTGGATCAGGCGGACGCCCCTTTGCTGCATCGCTTGCGCCAAAGCAGGCGCAAAGTCCGCCGTTTTCTCAACCGTCGCCGCCCAGCCGCCATAGGCGCGCGCCAGCGCCGCAAAATCGGGGTTGGTGAGGCTGGTGCCCGACAAGCGCATGGGAAACTCGCGTTCCTGATGCATGCGGATGGTCCCATAGGCGCCATTATCGACGACGATCACCAGCATGTCACAGCCATATTGCACCGCCGTCGCCAGTTCCTGCCCGTTCATCAGGAAATCGCCGTCGCCCGCAATCGCCACCACCATGCGATCGGGGTAGCGCCGCGCTGCCGCCACCGCCGCCGGAACGCCATAGCCCATCGCGCCCGCAGTCGGGGCGAGCTGACAGGTCGGCCCAGCATAGACCCAGTGGCGATGCCACCAGCCCGAAAAATTGCCCGCGCCATTACAAATGAAGGTGTCGGCGGGCAGCACTTCGCGCATCGCCGCGACACACGGGCCAAGATCAAGCGGCGTGTCGAATGGGGTGACCGCGTTCCACGCCCGCCACTCTGCATGCGCCTGTGCCCCCGCGTCAAAGGCGATGATGTCGTCATCCCACAGCGCCGCCATCTCGGCGAACTCATGCGGATAGGCGCAAATCGGCAGGTCGGTGCGATAGACGCTGTTCAACTCGCACGGATCGGGGTGGACATGGACCAAAATCTGGTCGGGGTGGTCGGGGGTAATCAGGCTGTAGCCATCGGTCGTTGCTTCGCCCAGCCGCGCGCCAACCGCGATGATCAGGTCGGCTTCGCGAATACGCTCGAGCAATTTGGGATTGGGGCCATAGCCCAGATTGCCGGCATAGACCGGGCAATTGTTGTCAATCGCGTCCTGCCTGCGGAAAGCCGCAGCGACAGGCAGGCCAACGCGCGCCGCGAACTCGGCGAAATAATGCGCCGCACCCGCGTTCCAGCCAGCTCCGCCGATAATCGCGACGGGCGATGTCGCGTCCTTCAACAGGTCCATGAACACCGCCATCGCTTCGGCATCGGGGTCTTGCTCTGGCGGTTCAACGCGCGGACGGTCGATAGCAATCACTTGATCGAGCAGCATGTCTTCGGGCAGCGCCAGCACGACCGGGCCGGGCCGCCCCGACATGGCGGTGGCATAAGCGCGCGCGACATATTCGGGGATGCGCTGTGCGCTGTCGATCCGCGCCGCCCATTTGCACAAGGGGCCAAACATCGCGGCGAAATCAACCTCTTGAAACCCTTCGCGGTCGCGCATGCCCCGGTCGACATCGCCGATGAACAGGATCATCGGCTGGCTATCTTGGCAAGCTACGTGCACCCCGATGCTGGCGTTGGTCGCGCCGGGGCCGCGGGTGACAAAGGCGATGCCGGGCCGCCCGGTCATCGTGCCGTCGGCACAGGCCATGAAGCCGACGCCGCCTTCTTGGCGGCACACCACCGTGTCGATGGCGGGCACATCGTGCAGCGCGTCGAGCACCGCGAGAAAGCTCTCGCCAGGAACGGTGAAAATGCGATCGCACCCCTGGATGACAAGCTGATCAACGAGAATGCGGCCGCCGGTTCTGGTGTCGGAGCGTGGTGGAATATTGGTCATGATCTGGCTTTAACGCCCTCCACAACGAAAAGAAATGGTTCAACTGTCCGGCCGTGTCCATAGCCAGCAAAGGCAGACGGCGGCGACCAGCGGCGGGGCCATCACCCACGGCATGATGAGCGTTGCCGCGCCGATGGCAATGCTGATGGCAAAGCCAAGCGTGGCCGCAAGCTTGCCCTTGCGGCTGATTGCGCCATGTGTCCGCCACGCGATAATATGCGGGCCAAAGCGCGGATGGTTGAGCAGCCTCGCCTCCCACACCGGATTACTGCGGGCAAAGCAGAAGGCGGCAAGGATATAAAATGGCACGGTCGGGAGCAGCGGCACCGCGATGCCGATGGTGCCGAGCGCGGCGCTGATGATGCCAGCGGCCAGCCACAGACCGCGCCCTATGCTCACACGATATGCACCGCTTTGGTGACGCAATAGCTGTCCAGCCCCTCGGCCCCGCCCTCGCTGCCATAGCCCGATTGCTTGACCCCGCCAAACGGGGTGTCTGCGCCCGATACGCCAAAGCCATTGATGCCGACCATCCCCGCCTCCAGCGCATCGCCGAGCAAATTGGCGCGGCGGCCGTTTTCGGTAAAGGCAAAGGCGGCGAGGCCAAACGGCGTCGCGTTAGCGAGCGCGATCGCTTCGTCAAAGCTTTCAAACGCGCGGGTGACAGCAAGCGGCCCGAACGGCTCAACCTGCATGACATCGGCATTGTCGGGCACAGAGCTGAGCAGCGTCGGGCGGAAGAAATTGCCCGGCACCCCAAACGCATTTGCGTCGCGCACCCCGCCAGCGGCAAGCCGCGCCCCCTTGGCCAGCGCATCATCGACCAGCGCGGCTATAGCGTCGGGGCGGCGAGCATTGGCCAGCGGGCCCATGTGCGTGGCGGTGTCGAGGCCGTTGCCGACCTGCACCTTTGCAGTGCGCGCCGCAAAGCCCGCGACAAAGGCGTCGTGGATGCTGGCATGGACGAAAAAGCGCGTCGGCGACACGCACACTTGGCCGGCATTGCGGAATTTTTGCGGCACCACCATGTCGAGCGTTTTTTCCAAATCGCAATCGTCAAAGATCAACACCGGCGCATGGCCGCCCAGCTCCATCGTCGATGCGGTGACATTGTCGGCGCACAGCCGCATCAGATGTTTGCCAACGGCGGTCGATCCGGTGAAGCTGATCTTGCGGATGACGGACGAGCCGATCAGCGCGCGGCTGACCATATCGGGCACGCCAAACACAAGTTGCGCGACGCCCGCTGGCACCCCAGCATCGTCAAGGCAGCGCATCAGCGCGGTGGTGCAACCCGGGGTTTCTTCGGCTGGCTTGGCGACGACAGAACAGCCAGCGGCCAGCGCCGCCGCGACCTTTTTGGCCATCAGATAGATAGGAAAGTTCCACGGCGTGAAGGTCGCCACCGGCCCGACGGGCTGTTTCAGCACCAGCGAGCGCCCACCCGATGGACGCACCAGGGCGCGGCCATATTGGCGTTTGGCCTCCTCGGCATACCAATCAAACAGCTGCGCCGCGCCCGCGACCTCGCCCTTGGCCTCGGCAATCGGCTTGCCTTGCTCCATCGTGAGGAGCGTTGCGATATGATCGGCGCGTTCGCGCAGCAAATCCGCCGTCTTGTGCAGTAGCGCCGCGCGCGCATCGACGCTGGTGGCGCGCCACAACGGAAAAGCACGATCAGCGGCGGCGATCGCCTGCGCCATGTCGCTTTCACTAGCGAGCGGCAGCCCCGCCATCTCCATCGCGGTCGCGGGGTTGAGCACAGGGGCTTCATCGCGCCCTTCGCCGCTGCGCCAGGCGCCATCGATAAACAATGCAAGATCTGCGGAATATTGGGTCATATATGGCTCCAAAAATGTCAGGATTAAAATCCGTTTGCCCTGAGCCCTTCGGCTAGCTCAGGACATGCTTGTCGAAGGGCTGCTTTTATATGATAGTGGCTTAAGAGAAGGGCGCCCCTTCGACAAGCTCAGGATGAATGGTAGGAGGTAAATCGATGGCACTTCGTATCGTCGCAGAAGGATTGCGTTTCCCCGAAGGGCCGGTCGCTTGTAGCGACGGCAGCATCATCCTGACCGAAATTGCGGCGGGGCGGATCACGCGGGTTGGCGCGGATGGCACCAAAACGACTGTGGCGACGACGGGCGGCGGGCCAAATGGCCTGGCGTTCGGCCCCGATGGCAAGCTTTATTGCTGTAATAATGGCGGGTTTGAATATCATGACGCAGGCGGCATGCTGGCCCCTGCTGGCATTGCGCAAGATTATTCGGGCGGGCGGATTGAGCGCATCGACATAGCGACGGGCGCGGTCGAAATCCTGTACAAATCGGGCGATTTTGGCTGTATTTTGCGCGGGCCAAACGACATTGTGTTCGATCATGACGGTGGGTTCTGGTTCACCGACCATGGCAAGATAGACTATGCGGCGCGGGTGCACGACGTGGTCGGGATATTCTATGCCAAGGCGGATGGCAGTTTCATGGAAGAAGTGATTTTTCCCAGCCACAACCCCAATGGCATCGGCCTCTCGCCCGATGGCAAGACGCTCTATGCCGCCGAAACCTATACCTGCCGCCTGACCAAGTTCAACGTGATAGCGCCCGGCAAGGTCGATGGCGCGGGCGGCCCGGCCGGCCCGGGCACCCCTGTTTACCGCCCCGCCGGCTATAAATTTTTCGACAGCCTGGGGGTTGAGGAATGCGGCAACATCTGTGTCGCTACCATTGGTGAATGCGGCATCAGCGTCATTTCACCAGACGGCGATCTGATCGAATTCGTCGCCACCGACGATGTGTTTACCACCAATATCTGTTGGGGCGGGCCAGACCTGATGACCGCCTATGTCACGCTGTCGGGCAGCGGGCGGCTGGCGGCGATCGACTGGGCACGGCCGGGGCTGAAACTGGCCTATCAGGGCTAATAGCCGGGCCATGGTAAAGTCGGGGCATTGGCCGACCGCTATGGCTGCGGCAGGGCCCGCAAACTGGCCTGTTTGAGGAGTGGGCGGGACACTCACCGGAGTGGCTTTGCTTGCACCCCCGCATCACCCCTGCTAGCCGCGCGACAGTAATATCGCAGCAGGAGGACAGATGTGACCGAACAGATTAAACGTGTGGTGTTGGCCTATTCGGGCGGATTGGACACCAGCGTTATCCTGAAATGGCTGCAAGTCACCTACGACTGCGAAGTGGTGACCTTTACCGCCGACCTCGGCCAGGAGGGCGAGCTGGAGCCAGCGCGCGCCAAGGCGGTGATGATGGGGATCAAGCCAGAGCATATCTTTATCGATGACCTGCGCGAAGAATTTGTCCGTGATTTCGTGTTCCCGATGATGCGCGCCAATGCGCGGTACGAGGGGGATTACCTGCTTGGCACGTCCATCGCCCGCCCGCTCATTTCCAAACGCCTGGTCGAAATCGCGCGGATGACCGGGGCCGACGCGGTGGCGCATGGCGCAACCGGCAAGGGCAATGATCAGGTGCGTTTTGAGCTTGGCGTCGCGGCACTGGCACCCGACATCAAAGTCATCGCCCCGTGGCGGACATGGGATTTAACCAGCCGCACCGCGCTGATCGCCTGGGCCGAGGCACACCAGATTCCGATCCCCAAAGACAAGCGCGGCGAAAGCCCGTTCAGCACCGATGCCAACATGCTGCACACATCTTCCGAAGGCAAGGTGCTCGAAGATCCGTGGAACGAGGTGCCGGACTATGTCTATTCGCGCACGGTCAACCCAGAGGACGCGCCCGACAGCCCTGAATATATCACGCTCGATTTTGAACGCGGTGACGGGGTGGCGCTGAACGGCGTGGCAATGTCACCCGCGACATTGCTAGAGGCGCTGAACGCGTTGGGCCGCAAACATGGCATCGGGCGGCTCGACCTGGTTGAGAACCGCTATGTCGGGATGAAATCGCGCGGCATGTATGAGACCCCTGGCGGAGAGATTTATGCGCGTGCGCATCGCGGCATCGAAAGCATCACATTGGATCGCGGGGCGGCGCACCTCAAAGACGAGCTGATGCCAAAATATGCCGAACTCATCTATAATGGCTTTTGGTTCAGCCCTGAACGCGAGATGTTGCAGGCGGCGATTGACCATAGTCAGGCCAAGGTGGGCGGCACCGTCCGCCTCAAACTCTATAAGGGCAATGCCAGCGTCGTCGGGCGCAAATCGCCGCATAGCCTGTATTCGGAGCGTCATGTGACGTTCGAGGATGATGCAGGCGCCTATGATCAAAAGGATGCAGCAGGCTTTATCAAACTCAATGCATTACGGCTGAAATTGCTGGCGAAGCAGCGCTGATGGCGGCACCGCAGCGTTTCTTTTCCGACAATGCTGCCATCGTCCATCCGGCGGTGATGGCAGCGATAGAAGCGGCCAACCATGTGGACACCGCCTATGATGGCGATGCGCGCTCCGCGCGGCTCGATGCGGCGTTCAGCGCCCTGTTTGAAACGCGGGTCAGCGCGCTGTGGGTGCCAACGGGCACGGCGGCCAACAGCATCGCGCTCGCTGCCTATGTACGACCCTGGCAATCGATACTGTGCCACCGCGAGGCGCATATCGAGGTCGATGAATGCGGTGCGCCCGCGATGTTTAGCGGCGGAGCCAAACTCGAATTGCTGGAGGGCGAGGGCGCGAAAATCAGTGTTGAGGCAATTGACGAGCGGATGGCGGCTATCCGCAAGGATGTGCACCAGGTGCAACCCGCCGCGATCAGCATCACCAATGCATCCGAATATGGCTTGGCATGGTGCCCGGCAGAGGTGACGGCGATTGGCGAGACAGCGCGAAAACACGGGCTCGCGCTGCATATGGATGGTGCGCGCTTTGCCAATGCCGTGGCGCATGTTGGCTGCGCCCCCGCCGATGTGACGTGGCGCGCGGGCGTTGATGCGCTGTCGTTCGGCTGTGTCAAAAATGGCGCGATGAATGCCGAGGCGCTGCTATTTTTTGGCGATGCCCCAGCGGGCGTGCACGCATTGCGCAAACGATCGGGCCACCTCCAATCCAAGGGCCGATTTTTGGCCGCGCAGTTGCTGGCGATGCTTGAGGGCGATCTGTGGCTCGCCAATGCGCGGGCTGCCAATGCCGCTGCGGCGATCATTGCCAAGGCCGCAGGCGCGCGGCTGCTCCATCCCGTCGAAGCCAACGAAGTGTTTTTGCGCCTTAGCGCCGACGAGGCGGCAGGGCTACGCGCGGCTGGTTTTGACTTTTACGATTGGGGTGCGGGCGCGGCGCGGCTGGTGACGAGCTGGCACCACACGACCGCCGATGTGGCGCCGCTCGCAGCTGCGATAATGGCCTTATGACAACGGCGCCTCCCCCATCCTTGCTCACGCCCCGTGTCCTCATTCCGTTCATCATCGTCACACTAATCTGGGGATCGACATGGATCGTCATCCGCGACCAATTGGGCGCTGTCCCACCCAGCTGGTCGGTCACCTATCGTTTCGGCCTCGCCGCCATTGGCATGTTCATTCTCGTGCTTGCCCGCCGCGAGCCATTGCTGCTTAGCGGGCGCGCATGGGGCTTTGCCGCGCTGCTCGGGCTTCTCCAGTTCGCGCTCAATTTCAACTTTGTCTATCGCGCCGAGGCCTTTGTGACATCAGGCGTGGTGGCGATTATCTTTGCGCTGCTCATCGTGCCCAACACCTTGCTCTCGCGCCTGTTCCTCAAAACCCCGTTCGACCGCCGTTTTATCATGGGAAGCGCGATCGCCCTTGGCGGAATAGTGTTGCTGCTGGTGCATGAAGCGCGCTCGGTGCGCGGCGACGCTCTGGCGGTATTGGCAGGCTTTGCCCTCACATTCAGCGGGGTGATGAGCGCATCAACCGCCAATATCATGCAGGCCACCCGCTTTGCCCGCGCCCAGCCTGCGGCGACCATTTTGGCATGGGCGATGCTGTTTGGCGCCGCCGCTGATGCGCTGTTCGCTTGTGCCACCGTTGGCGCGCCGACCATCGACATGCGCCCGGCCTATCTGGCCGGCGTCGCTTACCTCGGCATCATTGGGACGGTGTGCACCTTTCCGCTTTATTTCCGGATCGTCCGCGATATCGGCGCAGGGCCAGCGGCGTGGAGCAGCGTGCTGATCCCCATCGTTGCGATGACACTGTCGACGCTGGGCGAAGACTATGTCTGGTCGCCACTGGCCATCGGCGGCGCGATGCTGGCCATCGCAGGGTTGATCGTGGCGCTGCGCCGATGAATGACCCCGCATCTGATAGCCGTATCACCGGGCTAGACGTGATAGGCGGCAGCCGTATCACCGGGCTAGACGTGA
>JBEBJX010000077.1:0-9831 GCA_040079655.1 Sphingopyxis sp.
ATTTTGCCGACATGCTCGCCGCTTTCCATGCGCTGGTGCGCGGCGGCGGCCTCGGCTAGCGGGAACACCCTGTCGATGACAGGTTTCAGCCGCCCTTCGGCGACATGCGGCCACACGGTGCGCGCCAGCTCATCGGCCACCAGCCCCTTGAACGCCACCGAGCGCGGGCGCAGCGTCGAACCGGTCAGCGTCAGGCGGCGGCGCATCACGTCCATGATGTTGACCTCTGCCTTGGCCCCGCGCTGAAAGGCGATCGACACATGCCGTCCTTCGTCGCCCAGGCACGCAAGGTTACGCGGCACATAATCGCCGCCAACCATGTCGAGCACCGCCGCCACCCCCCGGCCTTCGGTGATCCGCGCGACTTCGGCGGCAAAATCCTTGTCGCTATAATCAATCGCGTGATGCGCACCCAAATCGAGCGCCGCCGCGCATTTTTGGGCATTGCCACAGGTGACGATGATGGTGATGTCGAACAATCGGCACAGCCGGGTCGCCATCGTCCCGATGCCGCTGGTGCCGCCGTGAACCAGCACCGTATCGCCAGCGCAGGCATAGGCGCGCTCGAATAAATTGGTCCACACGGTGAACAGCGTTTCGGGCATAGCCGCCGCCTCAACCATGCTCAAGCATGGCGGGACGGGCAGACAGGTGGCGATCGGAGCCACGGCATATTGTGCATAACCGCCGCCCGCGATCAACGCGCACATTTTTTGCCCGCGATATTCGCCGCCAACGCCCGGACCCGTGGCAACAACTTCGCCGGCCACCTCTAGCCCCAATATCGGCGAAGCGCCGGGTGGTGGCGGGTAAAGCCCCATGCGTTGCAGGACATCGGGGCGGTTGCAGCCTGCCGCCGCGACACGAATCAGCACCTCGCCTGCCCCTGGGCTGGGCACCGGCATTTCGCCCAGCGTCAGCGCATCGGGCCCTCCCGGGGCCTTGCAATCAATCGCGGTCATTGTCTCTGGAATATGCATATTGTCCCCGTCCAAACTGCATATTGACAGCCAAGGCCAGTAAAGGTCAACATGATAGAGCCCCGACGACTCTCGCGAGGAGTATAATATGGACGATGATGCCCCCCTGCGCCCCGATGACCCATTGGTCATGCTGCAACGTCAAGATATTGATCGCCTGTCGCTCACCGAGCTTGATGAACGCATTGCAGCCCTGGAAGCAGAAATAGTGCGGGTTAAAGCACGAAAAGACTATGCCGTTAACCATAAGGCAAGCGCTGAGGCGTTATTCAAAAGCTAGGGCGATTGCCTTACCCCTTGTCATTCGCGGGATTAGCCCCGACATGAGGGCCAAGGGTGGGGTGATCGACGAGGAGATTGTGCAATGCCGTCCTTTGCAGAAAGCCTGGAAAAAACGCTGCATAATGCCCTGCGCCTTGCGGGGGAGCGCGCCCACGAATATGCGGCCCTCGAACATCTGTTGCTGGCGCTGATCGACGATGCTCCGGCCGCCGAGGTGATGATTGCCTGCGGAGTTAACCTCTCCGAGTTGAAGGACACGGTCACCCATTATCTCGACACCGAGCTTGATTCGCTTAAATCCAGCGATGGCGGCGACCCGACACCGACCAGTGGGTTTCAGCGGGTGATTCAGCGCGCCATATTGCACGTCCAATCATCGGGCAAAGATGAAGTGACGGGTGCCAATGTGCTGGTCGCTTTGTTTTCCGAACGCGAAAGCTATGCCGTCTATTTTCTGCAACAGCAGGATATGAGCCGCCTCGACGCCGTCAGCTTCCTTAGCCATGGGGTTGGCAAGGGGGGCACTGTCGCTGCCCCGCCTAGCGAACCGCGCACGGGCGAAGACACGCGCGATGCCAAAGCCGAAAAAAGCAAAAAAGAATCGGCACTCGATCAATATACCGTCAACCTCAATGAAAAAGCTAAGCAAGGCCGGGTCGACCCATTGATCGGCCGCAGCGCAGAGGTGGATCGGACCATCCAGATATTGTGCCGCCGTTCCAAGAATAACCCGCTGTATGTTGGTGACCCCGGCGTTGGTAAAACCGCTATTGCCGAGGGGTTGGCGCGCAAGATTGTTGAGGGCGATGTGCCCGAGGTGCTGTTGCCCGCGGTCATTTTCTCGCTCGACATGGGGGCACTGCTCGCGGGCACTCGCTATCGCGGGGACTTTGAAGAGCGGCTGAAACAGGTGGTCACCGAGCTGGAGGCTATACCGCACGCCATATTATTCATCGACGAAATTCACACGGTCATTGGCGCGGGCGCGACCAGCGGCGGGGCGATGGATGCGTCGAACTTGCTCAAGCCAGCCTTGTCGGGTGGCCAGATCCGCTGCATCGGCTCGACGACCTATAAGGAGTTTCGCAACCATTTCGAAAAGGATCGTGCATTGTTGCGCCGGTTTCAGAAAATCGACGTCAACGAACCGACAGTCGACGATACGGTCAAAATCCTGCATGGGCTGCGCTCGGCGTTTGAAAATCACCACAATGTGAAATATACGAATGACGCCATCAAAGCCGCCGTTGAGCTGAGCGCGCGCTATATCAACGACCGCAAATTGCCCGACAAAGCCATCGACGTCATCGACGAAGTGGGCGCGATGCAGATGTTGGTGCCGCCATCTAAACGGCGCAAGACCATCACCACCAAGGAAATTGAGGCGGTGATTGCGACGATGGCGCGCATCCCGTCGAAAACCGTCTCGTCCGATGACAAGCGCGCGCTCGAAACGCTGGAAACAGATTTGAAGCGCGTGGTGTTCGGCCAGGATAGAGCGATCCAGATATTGTCATCGGCAATCAAACTGTCGCGTGCAGGGCTTCGTGACCCCGAAAAACCGATTGGCAATTACCTGTTTTCCGGCCCAACCGGCGTTGGTAAAACAGAGGTCGCCAAACAGCTCGCCAGCATCATGGGTATCCCGATCCAGCGGTTCGACATGTCCGAATATATGGAACGCCACTCGGTCAGCCGTCTGATCGGTGCACCGCCGGGCTATGTCGGTTACGATCAAGGCGGGCTGCTCACCGATGCGGTCGACCAGAACCCGCATTGTGTGCTGCTGCTCGACGAGGTGGAAAAGGCACATCCCGACCTGTTCAACATCCTGCTCCAGGTCATGGACCATGGGCGATTGACCGATCATCACGGCAAGACCGTCGATTTCCGCAACATCATCCTCATCATGACCACCAATGCCGGCGCGTCGGATATGGCGCGCGAGGGGATCGGCTTTGGCGCACATAATCGCGATGATGTTCAGGAGGATGCGGTCAAAAAACTGTTCACGCCCGAGTTTCGCAACCGTCTCGACGCCATCGTACCGTTCGATTATCTGCCGACAGAGGTGGTGGCGCGGGTGGTCGACAAGTTTATCCTTCAGCTTGAAATGCAGTTGGCCGACCGCAATGTCCACATCCAGCTTGATGACGCGGCACGCGACTGGCTGACCGCAAAGGGGTATGACAAGCTTTATGGTGCGCGGCCGATGGGCCGTCTGATCCAGGAAAAGATCAAACAGGTGCTGGCCGAAGAATTGCTGTTCGGCAAGCTGGTCCATGGCGGCGAGGTCAAGGTCAAGCTTAAGGATGGCGACAATAGCCCCGAATTAGCGTTCGAAATCACCGCCGCCCCGCCCAAGGCACAAAAACTCAAGGCGAATAAAAAAGCGGAGAGCGAGGCGGGGTAAAACGCGCGTGACGTGGCGCGAACGCTAACCCCGCACCATTCGGTCGGCGACCCGCGCAAACCCGCCGTCGAGCAGCGCGCGCAGATCGACATCCTCGACGACATCGTCGAGCGCAATCCGCATCGCGGCAAGCCATTGGTCGCGCAATTCCTGGTCGATGACAAAGGGCGCATGCGCGCTCATCACGCATTTTCCCTGCCCAAACCAATCGCGCGGCCCACCCATCCAGCCGCTTAAAAACCCGCTGAGCGACGCGCGCATCGGCGCCAGATCCGCGGCGTGGATGGCGCGCAGCCGCGCGAACGCCGGGTCGCTATCCATCACATCGTAAAAACGCATTACCAATGCGTGCACGGCGTCGCTGCCGCCTATGCGTTGATAGGGGGTTTGCGCGGCCTGTCCCGCGTGATCAGCCATGCTTCGCCATCTCCATAGTGGCGCGGGTGATAGGCGAAACGCCGCGATGCGCGCTTTGACCCAGATCAATGGATTTACACTCTCGCCTCCTATCGTCGAAGCTGTTAAAAGGATCATCGAAAGACGGGTCGCGCCGAACCATTTGTCATCCCCCTATGGAGGAACGCCTGTCATGCGCCCGCTTATCGCCCTCAAATTATCCGCCGCCACCCTCGCATTCGGTGCCATCGCCGGATTGGCGCTGGTGCCCGATGCGCTATCGCAAACGGCTGCTCCGCGCCCGGCGCGCTATGACATGGATGTCGGCACCGCGACGGGTGTCGGGATGGGTAGCATCAGCCTGTCGTCGATCCTCGGCGGCGGCGGCAATAATGAGCCCCGCAAGGAGCTGTTCTTGCGGCTGGGCAGCAGCCAGGCGGCAACTGGCCCGCGCGCCGATCATTTCATGCCTGAAGGCGCGCGTTTAGGCACTTCTGTGCCGCTGATCACCCCCGTCCGCACCCCCGATGAGCAGGAACGCCTGCCAGGCGAACGCCCCCGCGGGCGCATCCTCATCTTCTGGGGTTGCGGCGCACACGCCCCCGCTGGCCAGCCGGTTGTCATCGACCTCGCCCGCCTTTCCGCCGGGCAAGTGCCGCCGGGGCTGTTTTCAAGCACGGTGCCGCGCGATCGCAGCGTGACCTTCAGCAATAGCCGCACCTATGGCGATTGGCCCAACGGCACCAGCCGAGCACAGCTGCGCAGCCAAAGCTCGATCATTGGCGCGCACCGTATAGCTGGCAATTATTCGCCCGAAATTGCGTTCAGCCTGGCACAGGATTTCATGCCCGCGCTGAATGCCACCGGCACCGCGCAGGCCGATCAATCGACGCAATTGGCGTGGAACAGCGTCGCAGGCGCGACCGGATATTATGCCTGGACGATGGGCTTTCGCGGGCAGCCCGGCGGCGACAGTGGCGACATGGTGATGTGGTCATCGTCGAGCAGCCAGCAATTTGGCGGTGGGTTGTGGGACTGGATAGCGCCAGAAACCGTCGCACGGCTCGTCAATCAACGCGTCGTCATGCCGCCCAGCCAGACCGCTTGCGTCGTGCCAATGGAGGTCAAACAGGCCGCGCCCGATATCATGTTTGGCAATCTTTATGCCTATGGCCCTGAGGCGAATTTTGCTTATCCGCCGCGCCCCGCCAATGCGCGGACCCCGTGGCACCCGATCTGGCAGGCCAGGGTCCGCTATCGCTCCTCCACCAGCTGGATGATCGGCGGACCGGGGGCGGAAGCAGCCAATAACCCCAATCCCAATTGCCGGCGCAGGCGCGGCGGATTAGGCGGGGTATTGGGCGGGGTGCTTGGCGCACCAGCGCCGGGTTGTTAGAGCGTTTTCGAGTGAGGTGAGACCACCGAACGACCTGGAAAATGTGGCACACGGAGGAAAATGGAGTCCGTTCCGATTCGATATGAATCGGAAAGACTCTGGTGCCTGGCTACACCAGCGCCTGGCTGCTAGCGAGAGTCTGGGCCCTCGGTCTCACCCTCATCTCCCAAAATATCGGCGAGGCTCTGGGTCGCGCCGCCCGGATTTTTGGGGGTGTGTTCCTTATAGACATCCCACACACGCGCCATGTCTGCGGCATAATCGCCGGTTGGCATGATCGCCGGGCCAAGCCCGCCGACGCGCCGTTTATAGTCCATGAATCCGACGACCATCGGCACATGCGCGGCGAGCGCGATCTGGTAAAACCCGGTCTTCCATTTCGCCGAATGCCCCCGCGTCCCCTCTGGTGCGATGGTCAGCATGAAGGTGTCGCGGCGTGCAAATTCATCGACCATCGCCTGGACAACATTGTGGCTGGCCGAGCGATCAACCGCAATCCCGCCCATGGCGCGCATGAAGCCGCCCAATGGCCAGCGGAACAGCGACGCCTTGCCGATAAAATGCGCCTTCACGCCCAAATCCTGGGTCAGACCCAGGAAATAGGGAAAGTCCCAGTTCGAGGTGTGCGGCGCAGCGATGATGACAAAGCGGCGTGGCTCCGGAATGGCGCCCTCCGCGCGCCAACCGTAGCGGCGGTAGAGCGCCAGCAGGCACCGTTTGACGAGCCGAGAGATGAAAGTCGGTCTTGCGTCGCTTTGCTCATTCTGCATCAATGCATGATATGCCGATCATGCGAAAAGGCCAGCCTAAGTTGTTTCTTTACTTACAGCAGTTGGGGCTAGGCGCCGCCGCAGCCAGCGCCAGCCCAAAATCAACCCGCCCAGCATCAACGCCCATGGCAGAGCGATGCCCGCGAGCATGAGAATGAACGCGCCAGCAGCAGCCAAACTGTCACCCGAAGCGGCAAAGGCGCTGGCGAATGGCCGATTGCCGTCATAACCGAGGGCGCCAGTGTTCCCGACATAGGTGAAGTTCACCGGGGTCGCCGCCAATTTTGCCTCGCCCTCGCGCCGCTCCGCCTCCTCGCCGCGCAGCTCCCCGCGCAGGTTTTGCGCCTGTTGTTGTAGCTCGGCGCGCTCGCGCCCGCTGAGGCCCGGCTGCGCCAACCGTCGTTCGATCCGTTCCAAATCACCGCCCAGATTGGCGCTCAGACGCTGCGAATTGTCGATGCCGGTGCCAACATCGACCCCGCCGACCTGGCTACTGGTCAGCTCACCGTCTAGTTGATCGACAAGATCGACCGCATCTCGCGCGAAAGAACGCGCCAACGCCGGATCGACAAGGAAGTTCAACGACGCATCGATCGGCCCGTCATCCTCACGCGTGTAATGGATATTGGCGACGCGGCATCGCGCACGGCCCAATCGCGCGCATGCCTCGACATGGCGGTCCTGCGCCACCGACACCTGATCATCGGGCAGACGAAAGGCAAATTCATAGGTGAAGGCAACGCCCGGCGCGACACTATCATTCCCGCCCACCCCTGCGCCCGTGACTGACGCGGCATTCGGCGCGGTTTCTGATGCCGCGTCGCTAGCGGCCTCGGCCGACATGGTTGCATCAGCGGCGGCCATGGTGTCGCCATCAGCCTTGCTGCACCCCGTCAACGCCAATGCTGCGGCAATGGCGACAAGCGAAATTGGATTATATTTTTTGGTGTTTGATATGTGCATTGATCATACTCCCATCCCACAGTAATACTCTATTGTTTAAGTAGAGAATACCATTTCCGATAAGGATGCAAGCGAAAAGTTGCGCGGTGGCCGACATTGCGCCACCATGTTGGCTATGGACCAGTTGCAATCGACGCTTGACACCATCGCCGCCGATGCTGCGGACGCCGCCGATCGCGGGCGTGTCGCCAATTACATCCCGGCTTTGGCGCGCATCGACCCCGTCGGCTTTGGTATTGCGGTGGTGCTGGCCGATGGGCGCGCCCATTGCGCGGGCGATGCTGATACGGCTTTTTCCATCCAGTCCATCTCCAAGGTTTTTTCATTGACGATGGCGCTCGGCAAAATGGGTGGCGAGCTGTGGCAACGGGTTGGGCGCGAACCATCGGGATCGGCGTTCAATTCGATTGTCCAGTTAGAGAGCGAACAGGGCATTCCGCGCAACCCATTTATCAATGCCGGCGCCATTGCGGTCGCCGATGTGATCCTTGCCAATAATGACCCACGCGAAGCGATTGGCGACATGTTGCGCTTTGTCCGCTTCCTCTGCGGTGATGGCGAACCGAGCGGCGACGAGGCGGTAATCATCGACCGCGAAGTGGCATCAAGCGAAGCGGTGACCGGTCACCGCAATGCCGCGCTGGCGCATTACATGAAAAGTTTCGGCAATATCGCCAATGTCGAAGGGGCGCTGTCGCTCTATTTCCATTCATGCTCGATCGCCATGTCGTGCCGCCAACTGGCGATGGCGGGGCGCTATTTGATGTTGGATGGTGTGCATCCGGCAACCGGGCAAAATGTTATCAATGCCCAAGCTGCGCGGCGGATCAATGCGCTTATGCTGACCTGCGGCCATTATGATGGGTCGGGCGAATTTGCCTTTCGCGTCGGCATCCCTGGCAAATCGGGCGTTGGCGGCGGTATATTGGCGGTTGTGCCAGGTGTAGCGTCAATCGCGGCCTGGTCGCCCGGCCTCAATGATCGCGGCAATTCGCTGCTTGCCAGCCGCGCGCTCGAAACGCTGTCCGAAGCGATGGGCTGGTCGGTGTTTGCGGTGCGCTAGGTCAGCGCCCCTCATGTCGCGCCGTGGCAGGCTTCGCACAGCGCGCTGATGATGCGCTGCATCTTGGCGTCGGTCAGGCGGTAAAAGCGGGTTTGCGCTTCGCCCCGACAACTGACGATACCCTGATCGCGAAAGCGGGCGAGGTGCTGTGACACCGCCGACTGCGACAGGCCAGAGAGGCCGGTGAGTTCACCCACCGAAACCTCGCGTTCGTCCATCTGGCACAGCATCAGCAGCCGCTCCGGATGCGCCAGCAGCTTGAGATAGTCTGCCATTTCGCGCGAATCGCGCTTGAGGATCGAAAGGTCAGTCGGCTTGTTCATAGGGTCAGGGCACCTTCGCGGCCATCGTCTCTGAGGACGATGTAGATGGCGGGAATAACCAGCACGGTGAGCAAAGTCGAGGAGGCAAGGCCAAAAAGGAGCGAGATGGCCAGCCCCTGAAAGATCGGATCCGACAAGATCGTTGCGGCCCCGATCATCGCCGCTGCCGCTGTCAGCACGATGGGTTTGAAACGGATCATCCCCGCTTCCAGCAATGTATCGCGCAGCGGCTTGTCCACGGCCTTGGCATGATTGATGAAATCAACGAGCAGGATCGAGTTGCGCACGATGATGCCCGCCAGCGCGATAAAGCCGATCATCGAGGTGGCGGTGAAGGGCGCACCAAATAGCATATGCCCCAGGACTATGCCGACGAGGGTTAGCGGAATCGGCGTGAGGATGACCAGCGGCACCTTGAAATTGCGAAACTGCCCGACGACGAGGACATAAATGGCCAACAACGCGACCATGAAGGCGCCGCCCATATCACGGAAGGTAACCCAGGTGATTTCCCATTCGCCATCCCACAACAATGTGGGCACCTGTTCATCGCCTGGCTGACCGTTAAAGCTGACAATGGGCTTGACCATGCCGTGCCCGGCCCAGTCGAACGCCTCTATCGCGTCATTGACGGCGAAGATGCCATAGATGGGCGCTTCATAATCTCCGGCCAGCTCGGCGGTGACCATGTCTGCCGCGCGGCCATTGCGGCGAAACAGGACGGGTGAGCCGCTCTCATTCGTCGCGGTGACGACCTCGCCAAGCTGAACCAGCCTTCCCCCCTGCCCCATGCTGGCGACCGGGGTGGCCGACAGACTGGTGCCCCATGTGCGTGCCGATTGATCGAGTGCGACGCGGATGGGGAGCGGATCGCGCCCGTCGCCGCGCGGCGCATAGCCGACGGTTTGCCCGCCCAGCAGCGCGCCGATGCTGTCGAACAATTGGCGTTCGGACAGGCCATAGGCGTCCATGCGCACTCGATCGGGCATCAGGCGCAGGCGCGGGCGTCTGACGCCAAAGCTATTGTCGACATCGACGATATAGGGGATCGAGCGAAACAAGCGTTCAACCTGTTCCGCTGTGCGGCGGCGTGTTGCCTCGTCGGGGCCGTAGATTTCGGCCAGCAGTGTCGCGAGCACCGGCGGGCCGGGCGGGGTTTCCACCACTTTGAGCGAACCGCCCGCTGGCATCGGCACAGCGCGGGCCAACCGCTGGCGCAGATCAAGCGCTATCTCGTGGCTCGAT
>JBEBJX010000078.1:0-9413 GCA_040079655.1 Sphingopyxis sp.
GCCAGACGCAACATTATCGCCGACCTTGACCAGCCATTTAGCGAGCGTCCCTTCTTCCATCGTCGGGGACAGAGCGGGCATTTTCAATTCGATTGCCATCAGTAAGCCTCAACCAAAACATCGGTGTAAAGTTCGCTTGGATCTGGCTCGGGCGCGCTTTCGGCGAAATCGGCGGCTTCGCCAACGATCTTGCGGATGTCCTGATCGATCGTTTTCAGGCTCTCTTCGGTTGCGCCAGCCGCGAGCAGATCGACTTTCAACCCTTCAATCGGGTCTGATTTCTCGCGCACAGCCTGCACTTCCTCTCGGCTGCGATATTTGGCCGGGTCAGACATAGAATGACCGCGATAGCGATATGTTTTCAGCTCCAGCAGCACAGGCCCCTTTCCGGCGCGGACCCATGCCAGTGCTTTTTCCGCAGCATCGCGCACCTCCAAAACATCCATCCCGTTCACTTGAACTCCAGGAATGCGAAAACTCTCTCCACGGCGGAAAAGCTGGTCTTCGGCGGATGAACGGTTGACCGATGTTCCCATCGCATATTGATTATTTTCGATGACAAAGATGATCGGAAGCTTCCATAGCTCGGCCATATTATAGCTCTCGTACACCTGCCCCTGATTCGATGCGCCATCGCCGTAATAGGCGAGGCAGACACCGCCGTCGCCGCGATATTTATGCGCAAAAGCCAGTCCAGTGCCAAGCGCGACCTGGGCGCCAACGATGCCGTGGCCGCCGTAGAATTTATGTTCGACGCTGAACATATGCATCGAGCCGCCCTTGCCGCGCGAAATGCCTGCTGAACGCCCCGTCAACTCGGCCATAATCGCCTTGGGGTCAATGCCGTATGCGAGCATATGCCCATGGTCGCGATATCCGGTGATAACGCTGTCGGCATCACCATTGAGCGCGCTTTGCAGGCCGACGGCCACGGCTTCCTGACCAATATACAGATGGCAAAACCCGCCGATCAGCCCCAGGCCGTATAGCTGGCCAGCCTTTTCCTCGAAACGGCGAATCAGGAGCATTTCGCGGTAAAATCGCTCCATCTGTTCGCGTGTGGCGGGCCAGCGGCCGTGCGCATCGGGGCCCGGGCGGGCTTTGCCGTCCCCGCCTTTACCAACCCCGGCCTTGAGTGTGCGAACAGCTTGGGATGAAGCTTTATCGGCTGGCGCGCCCTTTACTTTAGACGCGCTCTTGCCAGGCGCTTTTATAGCCAATCTCAGGGTCCTCCTCCGCTGATGAGCGTGGCACTATAGGCGCTATAGTGCGCAGCTTGCAACCAGCGCATTATGATAATTAGGCGCAGGAGCTAACTATTTCAGCGGAATGACGATGTCATCAGGGTGGATGAGATTAAGCGAGGAACGGACCATTTCATCAGCCAAATCAGGGTCCACATGACGCGGATTGAGCAGGTGCTGGCGATTGACCAATCGAGCCTGCTCTTGCTTGAGCTCGGCCAGCTCGTCCTGACGCGTCAAAAGTGCACGGTGATAATCGCTCCAGGCGAACAACCCCGTTGACCCAAACAACAGCCAGGCCAGCAAAAGCGCAACGCCAATGCCCGCGCCGACCATCGGGCGATAATCTTTGCGCCGATAAGCTTTCTGCTGCCTGTTCGTTTCAATCTGCCTGCCCATAACCCTTTGAATCACAATCGAGTCTTGCCGTCAAGCAAGAACAGTAAATGCTTCATTTGAATCATGATTTTCCATTGTCGCCCGCGTATCGCGAAAAAATGGACGATCCGGCATAGCGACCAGCATCGCCCAATTCTTCCTCAATCCGCATCAATTGATTATATTTTGCCAGCCGGTCCGATCGTGCGAGGCTACCCGTTTTGATTTGCCCACAATTGGTGGCAACGGCCAGGTCGGCTATTGTTGAATCTTCGGTCTCGCCTGAGCGATGCGACATGACCGCGCTATAGTGCGAGCGTTGCGCCAGGCTGACGGCCTCCAGCGTCTCGGTAAGCGTTCCGATCTGATTGACCTTGACCAGCAAGCTATTGGCCAGCCCGCGCGATATGCCGTCGGCCAGCCGCGCGCTGTTGGTAACAAACAGATCATCGCCCACCAACTGCACTTTTTTTCCAATGGCATTGGTCAGGGCCAGCCAGCCGTCGAAATCATCTTCGGCCATGCCGTCTTCGATCGAAGCGATGGGATATCGCGCCACGAGATCGGCGTAATAGGCAACCATTTCATCGGGGCTAAGCGACAAGCCTTCGCTGCTCAATTCGTAGCGGCCATCCTTGAAAAATTCGGTTGCCGCGGGGTCGAGCGCAATCACCACTTGCTCACCGGGTTGATAGCCCGCTTTCTCAATCGACCTCATGATGAAATCGAGCGCCGCTGTGGTCCCATTGAGGTTGGGCGCGAATCCGCCCTCATCGCCAACCGATGTCGGCTGGCCAACCGCGTGTAATTCTGCGCGCAGCGTGTGAAAAATCTCGCTGCCCCACCGCACAGCCTCATGCAAGCTCTCTGCCCCAACGGGCATGACCATGAATTCCTGGAAATCGATGGGATTGTCGGCATGCGCACCGCCGTTGATGATGTTCATCATCGGCACCGGCAGGACATGGGCGCCAACTCCGCCGACATAGCGATACAGCGGCAGCCCGCGTGCATCGGCCGCCGCGCGCGCTACGGCCAGGCTGACGCCCAAAATGGCGTTCGCGCCCAGCTTGCCCTTATTCGACGTGCCATCCGCAGCGATCATCGCCAAGTCGATATCGCGCTGATCCTCGGCGTCCATACCGATGACCGTATCGGCAAGCGCCGAATTCACGGCTTCGACCGCCTTTGAGACGCCCTTGCCCTTCCAACGATCGGCATTGCCATCGCGCAATTCAACGGCCTCATGCGCACCCGTGGAGGCCCCTGACGGCACCATTGCCCTGCCAAAGCTGCCATCCTCTAACAGCACATCAACCTCAACTGTGGGGTTGCCCCGGCTATCGAGTATTTGGCGGCCGTGTATGTCAATAATGGCTGTCATGAAGACTTCCTTTGCGCTGGATCATTGTCGTCTATGCTGCGCGCTTTAGAAAGACCATGCCGTAAAGGCAATCGCTCGACCCACGCATCTTCTAAGCATCTGTATGCTTTGTTATTGCGCGATACTGGAATATGATAAAACACACCCCATGTTGATGAGGCGATAGCCGTTTTTGGCGGCTTGATGTTGAAAGGATTTACCGATGGCCAAAGCCCCTGTTTCGGACCAGCCAGTTAAAACGGCGCGCACTGTTGCGGCCAAGCCAAAAGCCAAGCCCGCAGCCAAAAAGGCACCCACCCGCCGCACTGCTGCGCCAAAGACCGCCCCTGCCGCCGCACCGAAAACTTCGCGATCAGCGATTCGTCAGTCGGTTTCGGGCACCGCCGACACCATCCGCAGCGAAGCGACTCGCAAAGCCGGTGAAATCGGCGATGAAGTGGGCCGCCTCTATAATCAGGCGACCGAAAAGGCGCTTGACGCCGCGCGGCAGGGCAAGACCCGCGCTGCCGAGGGCCTGGAAAGTCTGGCGCGCGTGATCGACGACAGCGCCGGCTCGGTCGATGACAAATTGGGCAAGCAATATGGTGATTTCGCCCGTTCTGCTGCACAAACCGTCGCCAATCTCGCGGGCACGCTCGATGAAAAAGACTTGGAAGACCTTGTGGCATCGACACGCGATTTTGTTCGCAAAAGCCCCGCTGTCGCTATTGGCAGTGCCGCCGTTGTCGGCTTCATGCTGGCGCGGCTGCTGCGTGGCAACAAGGACGCATAATGCTGGATGCTGAGCCGGACGCAAATGGTGAAGACGGCTCGGCAATCGAAGGCGGGCCACTCGACGCCATCAAGGCGCTGATCGCGGAGGCGCAGGCGGCGGCAGCGAGCGAGACGGCGCTGCTTCAGGCGTGCGGAGTCATTGTTGCCGCGTCGCTCAAGGCGATGTCGCTCTGGGCTATCATCGCTCTATTCTGTGCCTTTGTCGGCTTGCTTGCCTTTGCCATCGGCGCGGTTATCGCGCTGGCGCAGTGGACCGGCGCGGTGGCGGCGATGCTGATTGTGCCCGCCGCGCTATTCTTTGTCGCGGCAATAGGCGCCTGGCGCGCGCGCAGCCATTTGCGCATGATGGGCGATGCGGTGGGGACATTGCGGTCGTGAGGACGCATCCATGACTCCGCGCCAGTCGCTCCTTGAGGCAAAACAGGCCGCAACAGCGCAGCGCCGTCGTTTGGCGCAGCGCGCAGAGGCAACACGGATGCGCATCAGCCCAACGCGCTTAAAAGCCGATGCAGCGGATAGCGCGCGCGAACAGGTGGCGGCGATCAAAAATGATAGCCTTGCCCATATTCGTGCGCACCCGATATTGGTGGCGCTGGGCGCTGTGTCATTGTTGGCGTGGATAGCGCGCAAACCCCTGTTAAAGCGGGCGCCAACCGCGATGAGCCGATTATACGCCTGGGTATCTGGTAATCTTGGGTTCAGCGAATGGTTGGCAAACCCCGCAGAGGACGAAGCAAATGACGGCGAAATATCGCCACCTGAAATGGAACAAAAGGAACCTCCCCATGGCTGATCTCGACTGGAAAGACCGTATTGCAAAGGCGCAGGATAGGGTTGAAACATTATCGACCAGCGCTCGCGACACAGCGGATGCCGCCCGGGCGCGGATTGGAACCACCTATAGCAACGCCAGGGATCGTTTGACCGGATTGGCTCAGGACAGCCGATCCATCGCAGCTACTAGCGCCGAAATTAGCGGAAAAGCCATAGCCTCTGGCCGCAAGACAGTTGATCGCGCCATGGTTCAATCGCGCGACCTTATCGCGGAACGACCGATAGCGGCCGTCGCAATCGGCCTGACCGCAGGTGTAGTGCTCGGCTATTTTGCCAATCGGCTAGCACAGTCGCGTCGCGCACAGTCCGAAGCGGACGACGAATTCACCGGCGGCTGACCATTGCCGTTATGGCCTAGCGTTGCTAATGGCCCGCATATCACAAACACTATGTCGGGCCGCGCATCATGACCAAATTACATTTCGTCTTTGGCGGACGGGTAAAAGACCCGCAGAAGCTGGAATTTAAAGATTTGAGCGCACTCGATTTTGTCGGCATGTATCCTAATTACGCCTTAGCCGAAAAAGCTTGGCGTTCAGCAGCCCAGCGCACGGTTGATGATGCCGAGATGCGCTATGTCGTCGTCCATCTTCATCGCTTGCTCGATCCCGATGAGCATGAGCCACAGCCCGACGCGGAAGATTGAGCCGACGCGGAAGATTAAGGGAAATACCGTTCATCGATGCTCCGGATTTAGTCCGGAGCGTGGAACCAACACGCCGCTTTCGTTTAACTCGCCACCGCTCCGCATCAAGTACGGAGCCGAGGGCGTATGGCACCCCTCAGATAAACTCAATCTTGGCGATACAGAACCAGCGGTCACCCGACGGGACGGTCACTTCGACTTCATCCTCCACCCGTCGGCCAATAAGCGCGCGTCCAAGCGGCGAATTGTAGCTGATACGGCCCACTTTTGCGTCGGCCTCTGGCTGGCCCACCAATTGATAGCGGATAGGCTTGTCGTCCTCATCGAGCAAAGTCACCGTAGCGCCGAAAACGATGCGATCGCCAGAAAGTGTCGTCGGATCAATAACCTGTGCCCGCGATAATTTATCCTCAATGTCGATGATGCTCGCCTCAACCTGGCCCTGGCGTTCCTTGGCAGAGTGATATTCGGCATTTTCCGACAGGTCGCCGTGCGCGCGCGCAACCTCTATCGCCTCGACGATGATCGGGCGTTCAGCCTTCAAGGCGGTGAGACTGGCATTCAACTGGGCATAGCCCTCTGCCAGCATCGGAACCTTTTCTACGCTTGCCATGGTCTTCTCATTCCTTGTCCAATGTCCCTTATCCAATATCGAGGCCCCCGGCGAAACGCTTCGCCGCTATGCCAACTTTAATGTCTTTAGGGGGTCAGTTATTGCTATAATAGGATTGTAACGGCCTGACATCAAGGGCGAGTGCTTCTGGGCATATAATTGCGAGTGAAGCAGCGTCACAACCCGCCGCAGTGGTGTAATTGGGTATCCCCTTGGCCAGCGCTGATGCACGTATAGAAGCGCTATCGCGCAAAGATTGCCAGCCGTCTGTGGTGTTGAATATCAGGTCGATGCCGCCGTCCTTGATCCGGTCCACAATGTGCGGCCGCCCTTCGGCGACTTTGTTGATCGTTTCCACCGATAGCCCAGCGGCCAGCAAATAGCGCGCGGTGCCGCCCGTCGCCACAATTGTCCAGCCAGCATCGATCAATCGACTAACCGCAGCCTGGATAAGCACTTTATCACTGTCTTTCACCGAAACAAAGGCTCGCCCGCGCGCTGGCAAAGCATCACCAGCGCCCAATTGCGCTTTGGCGAATGCGAGGGGGAAGCTGGTGTCGATGCCCATGACTTCGCCAGTGGATCGCATTTCGGGTGACAAAACAGGATCAACGCCTGGGAAGCGGGCAAAGGGGAATACTGCTTCTTTTACAGCGATATGTTTGATATTCCTATCAATTATTGGAAGGTTAGCCAGCTTCTCGCCCGCCATCACCCGCGCCGCGATTTTAGCGATCGGCGCGCCAATAGCCTTGGCCACAAAGGGGACTGTGCGGCTAGCACGCGGGTTGACCTCGATTAAATAAACCCGGTCTTCAGGGTCGCCATCGCGGGCGTCGCCTTTGACCGCGAACTGGATATTCATCAGCCCGCGCACCTTGAGCGCATGGGCCAGAATATGCGTTTGCCGCTCAATCTCGGCGATAATATCAGCGGACAGGCTGTGTGGCGGAATAGAGCAGGCGCTGTCGCCCGAATGGACTCCCGCTTCCTCAATATGCTGCAACAGACCGGCAATCACCACATCGTCGCCATCGCATATCGCATCGACATCAACCTCTATCGCATCGCGCAAATACTGGTCGATCAGCACCGGGCTATCACCCGATACCTGCACCGCCGTTTCGATATAGGATTCCAGTTGCGCCTGGGTATCGACAATCTCCATCGCGCGGCCACCCAGAACATAGCTCGGCCTTGTCAGCACCGGATAGCCGATTCGCGCCGCGACCGCGATCGCCTCTTCGCGCGAACGGGCGATGCCGTTATTGGGCTGTTTCAGCTTCAGCTTGTTGATCAACGCCGCAAAGCGCTCGCGATCTTCAGCTAGGTCGATCGCGTCGGGCGAGGTGCCGAGGATGGGGATACCAGCAGCTTCGAGCGCGCGCGCCAGCTTAAGCGGCGTCTGCCCGCCGAATTGGACGATAACGCCGACCAGCGTGCCGTTCGACGCCTCAACATGCAAAATCTCCAGCACGTCTTCAACCGTCAATGGCTCGAAATACAGGCGGTCCGATGTGTCATAATCGGTGCTGACCGTTTCCGGATTGCAATTGACCATGATCGTCTCGAAGCCCGCATCCTTCAGCGCGAAACAGGCGTGGCAACAGCAATAGTCAAACTCTATCCCCTGCCCGATGCGGTTCGGCCCGCCACCCAGGATAACGACTTTGCGGGCGTCGCTTGGCTCGGCCTCGCATTGCGGCGCGCCAAAGGCCGGGGCCTCATAGGTCGAATACATATAGGGGGTGATGGCTGCAAATTCGCCCGCGCAGCTGTCAATCCGCTTGAACACCGGACGCACACCAAGCCGATGGCGCAATTTGCGCACCTCCTCCTCGTTGAGGCCGCCAGTCATCGCCACCATCGCATCGTGGAGCAGGCCCGAACCGCGCGCGACCGCGCGGTCCATGCCATCGCGCAAGCCCGCCGAGCGCAGCGCCAGATAGGCAAGGCGCTTGTCCGAAAAGCCCATAGCTTTCAGCCGCCGCATGCCATCCGCGTCGCGCGGCAATCCGTCGGACAGCACCGCGTTTTCCGCCGCAATAATTTCAGCTATCCGCTCCAGGAACCACGGATCATAGCCAGCGATGGTATGGATTTCGGCAACCGAGAGCCCCTCGCGCAGTGCCTGTGCCGCAACCAGCAAGCGTTCGGGCGTTGGCCGCGCCAGCTCGGCGACAATCTCATCGCGCGATGCCCCCTCGAGATGATCGATGAAGTTGAAACCGCTAAGGCCGGTCTCCAACCCGCGCAGTGCCTTTTGCAGGCTCTCGTGGATGTTGCGGCCTATCGCCATCACCTCACCGACGCTCTTCATCGACGTCGTCAGCAGCGGCTCGGCCCCCTTGAACTTTTCAAAAGCAAAGCGCGGGATTTTGGTGACGACATAGTCAATCGTCGGCTCGAATGACGCCGGGGTCACACCGGTAATGTCGTTGGTGATTTCGTCGAGCGTATAGCCGACCGCCAGCTTTGCCGCGACCTTGGCAATCGGGAATCCCGTCGCCTTGGACGCCAGTGCCGATGAGCGCGACACACGCGGGTTCATCTCGATCACGATCAGGCGACCGTCGCGCGGATTGACCGCAAACTGGACGTTCGACCCGCCGGTCTCCACCCCGATTTCGCGCAGGCATGCTATCGAAGCATTGCGCATGATCTGATATTCTTTGTCCGTAAGCGTCAATGCTGGCGCAACCGTGATGCTGTCCCCGGTATGGATGCCCATCGGGTCAATATTTTCGATCGAACAGATGATGATAGCGTTGTCGGCGCGGTCGCGCACCACCTCCATCTCATATTCTTTCCAGCCCAGCAGCGATTCCTCGATCAGCACTTCGGTCGTCGGCGAAGCGTCGAGCCCGCCGCGCACGATGGCTTCAAACTCTTCGCGGTTATAGGCGATGCCGCCGCCCGTCCCGCCCATGGTGAAGCTGGGGCGGATGATCGCGGGCAGCCCCGTGCGCTCCAGCACCACAAACGCCTCGTCGATGCTGTGGGCGATGCCGCTGCGCGCGCTCTCAAGCCCGATTTTGGACATCGCATCGCGGAACTTGATCCGGTCTTCGGCCTTGTCGATGGCTGTCGCGGTTGCGCCGATCATCTCGACGTCATATTTCGCCAGCGTGCCATCTGCCGCCAGCGCCAGCGCGGTATTAAGCGCGGTCTGCCCACCCATGGTCGGGAGCAGCGCCATTGTCTCTTGCGGGTGCAGCGCCTTTTCGCGCGCGATGATTTTGGCGACAATTTCCGGCGTGATCGGCTCGACATAGGTCGCGCCGTCCGCGCCCACCAGATCGGGGTCGGTCATGATCGTCGCCGGGTTGCTGTTCACCAGGACGATGCGATAGCCCTCCTCGCGCAGGGCTTTGACCGCCTGGGTGCCAGAATAATCAAACTCGCACGCCTGCCCGATAATGATCGGACCAGCGCCAATGACGAGGATCGAGGAGATGTCGGTTCTTTTGGGCATTTATGCGATCTTCGCTACTAATGCCCTCCCCCACATGGGGGAGGGTTGGGTGGGGGTATCCAGAC
>JBEBJX010000079.1:0-9104 GCA_040079655.1 Sphingopyxis sp.
GGGCGGGTGCGGGTAACCTATCGTGCCGGATCAGCGGCAAGTGCAGGCGAAGTGCCCGACGTCCTGCGCCAGGGCATCATCATGGCGGCGGCGCAGCTTCACCGTGCGCGCGACGGCGAGGGTGACGGACTGGTTCCGGCGGCGAGCGCGCTGTGGAAGCCTTATCGCCGGATGCGGCTGTCATGAGTATGTTGGTAAGCGCCAAGGCGGCGCTGATCGCGGCGTTGCGGGGCGATGCGGCGCTTAGCGCGTTGGTTCACCATATCGACGATGGTGAGGCCAAATCGCTGTCCCCGCCCTATGGCCGCATCACCGAGGCAAGCGCGAGCGAATGGGGCGCCAAGGACAGGCCGGGGCATGAACTGCGTATCGAATTGCTGTTCGCCGACCGCGGGGCGGGCGAGAGGCTGGACGCCATTGGCGCAGCTGCTTGTCGCGTCATTGCCGCCATGCCGCGCATCATCGACGGGTGGGAAACCGGCGGGTTTACTGTGCTGCGCACGCGGCAGGCGCGTGGGCGAAATGGCATCAACCAAGTGACGATCAGCCTGCGGATACGCGGCTGGCGAGCAGTGTAAGGAGAAAACACTATGACAATCGAAAAAGGCAGTGCGTTCCTGCTCAAAATCGGCAACGGCGCCACACCCGTGATCTATACGACGGTGGCGGGCCTTAGAACGACGCAATTGTCGATCAACGGCGACGCTGTCAACGTCACCACCAAGGATAGCGGCGGTTGGCGCGATCTGTTGTCGGGCGCGGGCGTGCGGTCGGTCAGCGTCGCGGGCGCGGGCATATTCACCGGATCGGCGGCGGAGGTGCGGGTGCAGACCAATGCGCTGAGCGGGGCCATCGACGATTATGAGCTGGTGTTTGAAAGCGGAGCCAAGATGCGCGGGCGGTTCCTGGTTTCGCGGCTCGACCATAGCGGCGATTATAATGGCGAGCGCAGCTACACGCTGAGCCTTGAGAGCAGCGGTCCGGTGACGGCGCTATGATTGTGAATCCGGTTCGCGGCGAAGCCGAGGCTGCGGGATACCGCCTGCGGCCAAGCTTTGCAGCGCTGGTCGCTGCGGAAGCCGAACTGGGGCCGCTATTTGCGCTGGTCGAGCGCGCGGCGAGCGGCGAATTGCTGTGGTCAGAAACGGTGGCGCTGCTGTGGCATTTAATCGACCCACGACCTGAGGCGCTGACGCGCGAGGATTTTGGTGAGGCGCTGTGCACTCTCGGCCTGGCCGCGTTGACGCCGCCACTGCGCATCGTGCTGGGCCAGATATTGAAGGGGCAGTAGGCGTGTGGTTCGCTGAAGCTGCGCGGGCGCTCGCTGGTCAGGCGGGGTTGTTGCTCAATTGGCGACCGCAAGATTTCTGGGCCGCGACGCCCGAAGATTTGGCGATTGCGCTGGATGCCCTGCGATCCGGCGAAGGCGTTTCTGACGCAGCTGATATGGCGACTGTTGCACGATTGAAGGAGCAATTTCCCGATGGATGATGGATTGGACGCGACGGTTATTGGCGTGCGCGCTGACGCCCAAGCCTTTGCCGCTGATGTGGCAGAGATGCGCGCAAGTTTGGAAGGGCCGTTGGTCGACGGAGCCGAGCGCGCTGGCCAGGCGATCGAAGGCGCTTTGTTGCGCGCGGTCCGCACCGGGCGGCTGGGATTTGATGATTTGCGGCGCGGCGCTTTGTCTGTGATGGCAGAGATTGCCCGCAGCGCGATCAGCGCAGCCTTGCCGCAAGGTAAAGGTGGCGGCTTGCTGGGTCTGGTGGCCAATGTGCTGGGCGCAGCACTGGGCGCGCCAGGGCGAGCGACCGGCGGGCCGGTAGGGCCGGGCCGCGCCTATATGGTTGGCGAGCGCGGGCCCGAGCTGTTCGTGCCGACATCATCGGGGCGGATAGAAACGGGCGCCGCGCGGGGTAGCCGCGATATTCGCATCACCGTTAACGTCGGCGGGCATGGCAGCGGCGACCCCGCACGAATGGCGGCGAGCGGGCGGCAGATTGCGCAGGCAGTGCGCCGCGCGATCGAGCAAGCGGAAGGATAAGGCGATGGGATGGTGTTTTGCTCCCCCGCTGCGTGTGCATGGCGAGCATCGCGATACGGCGACGATCAAGCGGTTTGACCCGCGATTTTGGACGGTCAATTTTCCGCGCCCGATGATGGCCAGCGTAGTGACGAGCGCGCCCGATGCGCTACGCGTGAGCCTAGCGTTTACGGGGAGCAATAACCTTGCCGGCTTGATCTGGGAAACCGAGGATAAATGGGATCATCCGTTGCTGGCCTATGTGACGGCGCGCGATTTTCGCCAATGCCGGCTGCGGTTTCGCTGGCGCTCTGGCGGCGTCAAGCCGCTCGATGCGGTGCACGGGCCGACGCTGACTATCGAAGGGCGCGATGCGAGCGGGCAGCCGCGTAGCTGGTATATTCGGCTATGGAATTATGCGGTCGGGACGGCGCAAGATGCGGCCATCGACATCGATTTTGCCAGAGTCGCGGGCGGATTTCTGCACCCCGCAGATGCCGACACGGTGTGGGCGGGCGATGTGGACCGTATCCTGATTTCGCTGGTGCCAAGCGACTATGACGGCACGCCAAGCGATTATGCGGGACAAACCGATGCCTGGGTCGAACTGAGCGGTATTTCCTGCGATGGTTCGGGGTCGGTGCTGACCATCGGCGATGCGGTGGTGCCGACGCACGGCCTGTCGATCGCCACCGCCTATGACGATAGCTATCACCTGACCCCGGCGCGGACCATGCGGATGGTTGAGCATTTGGGTTATAGCGGGCCGCTGCTTCACTATGTCGGGATGAGCCACTATCCGCACCTGGTCAAAAGTGGTGGTGCGTGGTTGGCGACGGTGACGGGCGGGGCAATGTGCGAGCCAGCCCGTGCATGGCACACAGGTTTTGCGGCGGAAGCGAAGATGCGCGATTGGCCGCTGATTTGGTCACTGTCCTACGAATTGTTCGCGGACTATTGCCCGCAAGGCTGGATGCAGCGCACGCAAGATGGCGCGGCGGCGCTGACCGGATGGATTCCACCATCGGCATTGCTGTCGCCCACCAATGCTGAGGCGATGGGCTATCTGGCGCTGGTGGCGCGTGCCTTTGTCGGCCTGTCCAAAGCAGCGGGGCTGGCGGTCGATTTCCAAATTGGCGAGCCGTGGTGGTGGGTGACATCGGATCGCAAGATTTGCCTTTACGATGCAGCGACGACAAGTGCGCTTGGCGCGGCGAGTGTGCCCATAGCCGATATGAGTGCAACATTAAGCGCGCCGCAATTGGCAATGCTTGATGCAGCGGGTGCTTTGTTGGCGACATCAACGGCCGCGCTGGCAACTGCGGTACGCGATGAGGCGGGGCCAAGCGGGGCGAGCGTGCATCTGCTGACCTATCTGCCGACCGTGCTCGACTCTGCCATGCCAGAGGCGCGGCGCGCCAATATGCCGCTGGGCTGGGCGTATCCCGCTTATGACGCGTTGCAAATCGAAGATTACGACTGGGCATCACGCGGGCAGGCGGGGTTGAGCGCGGCGGCGCGCGCGGCGGTGGCGGCGCGGCTCGGCTATCCACCCACAAAGACGCATTATCTGGCGGGTTTTGTGCTGAATGAGACTGAGCGTGCGCAGTGGAGTGCCATCGCCAATGCTGCGTCAGTTAGCCGCGCAGCTGGCGATGTCGCGACCTTTATCTGGGCGCTGCCTCAGGTTGCGCGCGATGGCTTTACCGCATTTCTAACCGAAACAGGAGCCGAGGCCGTGCAGCCATTTGACGATGTGGATTTTCCGATTGCGCTGGGGCGCGAAGCAGAAGTGGTGGCCGAATTTTCAACCGCGATCATCATAGGCCAGTCGGGCGCAGAGCAGCGCGCACCCGATTGGGACAATGCGCGGATGCGCTATGACGCGGGACCGGGTATCCGCAGCGAGGATGATATCAGATTATTGACAGATTTTTATCGTGCGCGGCGCGGCCCGGCGATTGGATTCCGCTTTCGTGACCCGATAGATTTTGCCGTCACGAACCAAGTCATCGGGGTGGGTGACGGCGTACGCACCGACTTTGCATTGATCAAAAGTTACGGAGCCGGGAGCGGCGCGCCCCTGCGGCGAATAACCCGGCCAGTTTCGGCAACAGTGTTAGTGCGTATTGCGGATAATCTGGTTTCGGGTTGGAGTCTGGCCGCAGGCGGGGTGGTTCGTTTTACGTCACCCCCGGCGACTGGTGTGACGATTAAGGCTGATTTTCTGTTCGACGTTCCTGTTCGCTTTGCCGACGACAGGTTGGAAATATCGCGCGCTACATATTTGGCGGGCGAGATGGCGAGTGTGCGGCTTGTTGAAGTGAAGGAGGCCTGAAATGGCCATCTGGTTGACGCAAACCATCGTGCCATTGGCATGGTGTTGGCGGATTGAGCGGCGCGACGGCGTGGTGATTGGCCTGACGACGCATGATAGCACCATTGAAATCGACGGCCTCGCTTTTGCTTCTGCACCAGGTATCCGGCCATCGGCAATTCATCAGCGGACTGGGCTCGACGGGGCATCGTTCGAAATTGAGGGCGCACTGAATAGTGCTGCGATTTCGGCCGGCGACTTGATCCAAGGGAGGTGGGATGGGGCGGCAATTACGCTCATCATTGCGAATTGGCAGAGTCCCGATGTCGATCCGGTCATTATAGCCTCTGGTCGCGTTGGAGCAGTGAGTAGCGATGGTGTGAGCTTTACTGCGGAGTTGTCAGGGCGTGATGCGTCGCTCGATGCGCCCTTCACACCTGAAACTACGCCCGAGTGCCGCGCTGCATTGGGCGATAGGCGATGCGGTGTTGCTATGGGCGGGCGGACTCATCGAGCCAAGGTCGTTTTAGTTGATAGTGAAGGCATTGTTTTTGATCAAACATGGCCAGATGGCGCACTGGATTTTGGACGGTTGCGTTGGCTGTCTGGCGTCAATCGAGGGCTGAGTTCGACGATCATTGTGCAATCGGGCGGCCGCGTTCGTATTGCGGCAGCGCATGAGGGTGTGGCTGTGGTCGGTGCATATGCAGAGTTGAGTGAAGGGTGCGACAAACGCGCCGCTACCTGTTCTGGCCGTTTCGGCAATATCGCTAATTTTCGCGGCGAGCCGCATTTGCCTGGGCTTGACTTGCTTACCAGATTCCCTGGTGGATAATATTGCCGAGCGGGCCTGGAGGGCAGCGCTAAAATTGCTGGGCATACGCTATCGATTGCATGGCCGGGTGCCGCAGCATGGATTGGACTGTGTCGGTCTTGTGGCTTGCGCCTACCAAGATGCAGGGCTGCGGTTCAAATCATTGCCCGATGATTATCGTTTGCACTGTGATGAGCGCTTACAAGTGGCCGGTTTGTTGGAGCAATCGGGCTTTGATCGGGCTGATGAAGAGCCAATCCGACATGGTGATGTCGCGCTTATTCATGTGGGGCGCGGGCAGCAGCACCTGATTCTGCTGTCTCCGGACGCGCATATCCATGCACATGCCGGGTTGCGCCGAGTGGTGCTGACACCAGGTGCGCCCGATGGTGACCATATCGGTCGATGGCGATGGCGCAATGCATAATGGAATGGAGTGATTATGGCGACTTTAGTTCTGACGACTATTGGCACCGCAGTCGGCGGCCCATTGGGCGGTGCGATAGGGGCGATACTTGGCCAGGCCGCGGATGCGTATATTTTTGCTCCACCTGGGCGGAAGGGCCCGCGCCTTAGTGATCTGCGTGTTCAAACTTCGAGCTATGGCACGGTAATCCCGCGACTATTGGGGCGGATGAGGGTGTCTGGCACGGTGATCTGGGCAACAGATCTTGTTGAGCATCGCAATCGCACAGGTGGTGGCAAAGGGCGCCCATCAACAACAAATTACAGCTATTCTGCAAGCTTTGCTGTGGCACTGTCGTCGCGCAAGATAACCGATATCGGTCGCATTTGGGCCGAAGGTAATATTTTGCGTGGTAGTGATGGGGCGTTCAAATCTGCCACCGGATTTCGCCTATACTATGGTGACGAAGATCAAAATATTGACCCGCTTCTGGCCTCGGCGGAAGGTGCTGCACATTGCCCAGCCTATCGCGGCATAGCCTATGTTGTGTTCGAAGATATGGACTTGTCGCCTTTTGGCAATCGCATTCCCTCGCTTAGTTTTGAAGTGATGGCCGATCCTGGCAATATGGCATTGAGTGATATTCTGGTCGATGCCCTGGACGGGCCAGTGGCGGTGGCTCATTCTCCTGCGATCATCGGCGCGGTGCAGGTGGGCAGCACAAGGCGTGAAGCGGCGGGTGCATGGCTGAGGTTGTTAGCCGTGCAGCGCGATGCTGCATCATCGATATGGCAGGTGGGGGAGAGCACAGGAACGCCCCATAATATTGGTGAGCCAGCGAGTGGCGAGGCTGTTTCACGAGAGCGCGTGAGTTTCGCTGCGATGGGCAGGCGCCCCAGCCAAATTGCCCTTGGTTGTTATGACCCTTCGCGCGATTTCCAATCGACGGTGCAAGTGGCGCGCGTTGCAGGAGGTGATAGCGGGATCGAGAGAATTGATTTGCCGTTGGCAGCGAATGCGGATCTTGCGAAGAGAATTGTCAGTAATCTGGCAGGCTTGACCGCTGGAGCAAGCGCAACACGCGAACGGCCTTCCGGTTTTGCTTCACTCGCTGTGCCCATGGGCGCGCGTGTAGAGGTTGCAGGGAGGAGTGCGCGCCTCACTGAGCGCAAAATTGAGGGGGCGCAAATATTGCTCACGCTCGATGATTCTCCACCCATTATTTGGTTGGGTGCGCAGCTTGGCGATGGAGGCCGCAGCATATCATCCCCAGATTTGTTAATTGGATCCAGCGTCGGCCATATTCTCGATCTCCCTGTGTGGGGGCAAGGGGGCCTCGGGTTTAATGGAGGTTTGGCTGTTGCTGTTGCTGGCACAGGAGCTGGCTGGCGTTCTGCAATGGTCGAAGTGAGCGCATCCAATAGTTCACCGACAACGCCGTTGGGCCAGGCCACAGCAACGCCCGTAATGGGCAATGTCGCAGGATTTTCGAGCGCAGCGCAGGCGGTGTTACTCGATTTGGCGGGCTGGATAGACGTCGAATTATTGCGCTCTGACATGGCACTCATCAATGTTTCCGACAACGATTTGCTGTCAGGCAGCAATTTGGCGATGGCGGGCGGTGAGTTGATCCAATTTGGCCATGCCGAGCCACTAGGCAATCGGCGGTGGCGATTGACACGGCTGCTAAGGGGGCGAGTTGGCACAGAAGACGCGATGCCCATATTATCGTCTGGGCACCAATTCACAATGATAGATGGGCCTTCGCTGCTGCCCTTACCAGCGATGATTGGTCTCACTAATATTGGCGCTGGCGGGCACGTGACGCTGACTGGCCAGGGCGACGAAGCCGCAATTGTTTTGCCGATACAACAAAGTGGTCGCGCTGCGCGCCCCCTCGCCTCCGTTCACCTGACCCAAGAATGGAGCAATGGGGCCCTCGGTTTGCGATGGATACGGCGGAGTCGCGCCGGATTTGCGTGGCCTGACGGTGTCGATGCCCCGCTCGATGATCGATATGAGAAATATCGGATTACGATCAACGCCAGTGGCAATGCGACGGAAATGACAAGCGAGGAGCCGCACTTACTCATTTCCGAGACGCAAGTCGCAGCCTGGCGAGCAACCGCAGCGGCCATCCAAGTCATTATCAGACAGGTTGGCGAATCGGGCGAATCTCTGCCTTTGGCGGCTTTCATCGAAATTTGAACAAATAAAGGAACAAATTATGCCTGTTTCATTGACGACGGATCGATTGAACCTGCCACTATTAGCGGCAGGGCAAGCGCAAAAGGAACTCACGCATAATGAGGCCATTACGAAAATAGATGCGTTATTGTTTCCAAGAGCGGAATTGGCTGGGCTGAACACACCACCCACAACGCCGCTACCAGGGCAATGTTGGCTATTGGGAGCGACCCCAACTGCGGATTGGGCAGGAATGGCGTTTCACCTAGCGCTCTGGACTAGCGCAGGATGGCGATTTTCTGTGCTTCCTCTGGGCTCGCGAGTCGCAGTCGGGGCTAACCAAACGCTATGGACTCTCAACGCATCCGGCTGGCAAGTTGCGGCGGCCATTACCTCGCCAACAGCCGGCACGACTATTGATGTGGAATGTAGAGCAGCCGTTACGGCTCTTTTGCAGGCTTTGCGAAGCATTGGAATCATTGCCGAAGCTTGATCAGTATCGCTCCAGCCGCTCGCATTTTCTTCTCTATCTGTTGCCGATACGCAACATTTGATGTAAACCTCGCTTGCACAGGCCATGGAGTGACGGTATGGCACTCTACGAGCGTTGTTCGTTCAGATAGAGAAGGGGATTACCAATGAGGAAGCTTGCCGTTGCTTTGGCACTTGCTTCTACAGCCTTGGCTTCGCCCGCGCTTGCGCGCGACGATTCTTGGTATGTGGGAGTTGAGGGCGGCGTAATGCTGGTTGAGGACTTGAGCCTTGATATCGGCACTGCCGCTAATGCTGCAACCGTCAACCACGATTATGGCTATGATGTCGGCGGTGTCGTCGGATATGATTTCGGCGGTTTCCGCGCTGAAGTTGAAGTCGCCTATCGTCAGGCCAGTTCGGATTTCATCAACGTTACCGGTGCGGCCATTCCTAGTAGCGCACTGGCTCTGGCTACCTTTAGAGGCACAACACCAACCAACGGTTCGGTCAATGCGCTTAGCTTCATGCTGAACGGCATGCTCGATTTCGGTGAAGATGATGGCCTCCAAGGCTTTGTCGGCGCTGGTGCGGGTGTTGCACGCTCGGGTGTTACGAACGTTTTTGCCAACCCAGCTTGGCTTGATGATTCGGACACTGGCTTTGCTTGGCAAGTGATCGCTGGCGTTCGCGCTCCGCTCACGCACAACATCGACGCTGGCCTTCGTTATCGCTTCTTCAATGCTGATAATGTTGATTTGGTTGATCGCTTGGGCCGCAATGTTGGCACACGCGTGCGCACACACTCGTTGATGGGTACATTGACCTATAACTTTGGCGAACCACCTGCGCCGCCGCCGCCACCAGTTGTGGCACCTCCGCCACG
>JBEBJX010000080.1:0-8951 GCA_040079655.1 Sphingopyxis sp.
CGATGTTGCCGAATATCCAGACAATGTTGTCATCGGCATCGTGCCGAGCGAAGGGTCGCGCAGCTACCCTGGTCGGCTGATCCGCATCGATCGCGCGCGCGATCTGGCATTGATAGAGATCGTCGCCGGGCGCATCCCCGCCGCCGCTATCTATACTGGCGAAGTCGCACAGCGCCAAACCGTCTATGCGCTGGGCTATCCGGGCAATGTCGATTTGGCGAGTGCCCAGAATATGACGGATTTCATCCGCCCGCGCGCGCCCGTGGCATCGGATGGCATCATCTCATCACACGACACCATCAACGGCATGGCTGCCCTGGTCCATGATGCCGATATTGCGCGGGGAAACTCTGGTGGGCCGCTGGTAGATCGGTGCGGCCGCGTGTTGGGCGTGAACACGCTGGTTACCCGCGCCGAGGAAGGCGATTCACCGTTCGCCTTTGCTGTCAGCGTGCGCGAAGTCGCCGCCTTTCTGCGCGAGGCGGGGCAAAGCTATACCGGCGTGCCCAGCCTGTGTGTCAGCGCCGATGATGCCCGCGCCAGGGCAGAAGCACTGTCGATTGAGGAAGCGCGCGCTGCATCGCAAGCCAGCGAACGCGCCCGCGCCCAGCAGGCGGCGCGTGATGAACGGGCGCTGGGGCAATTGCACGAAGCGGCACAAAATACGCGCGAAAACTTCATGGCCATGGCTATCGCACTCTTCGGGCTTGCTATCCTTTCCGGAGCGGCGTCATTCATGTACCAATCGCAAAACAAACCGCGTGAATGGCGCGGTGCCATCATCGCCGCCGGCTTGCTCTCGGCAGGGGCGTTGATACTGTTCCTGATGCGGCCAAGCGTGGCCGATGTTCACCTGACGCGATCAGACCCAGACCCGTTGACACAGCCTGGCACCCCCGCAGCGGCGGCCAGAACAGCGGCTGCACGCGAAATTTATGGCAGCCTGACCTGCCGCGTTGACCCTGCGCGCGGGCGGATTACGGTGTCGGCAACCAGCGACACCGCACTTTCCATCACGCCACAGGGCTGTGTCAATGGCCGCACCCAATATGTGCGCGGGGCGGGCGGTGTGTGGTCGCGCACTTTGGTGCCCAATCAAGAAGCAACGGTAACGCGGATTTCCTATGACCCCGCGACTGGCCAATCGATCACGCGGCGTTATTTGTTACCGCTAGAGCAGATGGAAGCGGTGCGCCGACAGCGTGCGGCGGGCGAAACACCGGCCTGCACCGCCAATGCCACAACGCTTGAGGCGCTCAGCCAGCGCGAAACCGCTATCGCCACGCTCCTCCCCAATGAGCCGAATGAGGAGATTGTGAGTAATTGCGGGGTGGTAAGGGATTCCCCTAACGCGAATTCGCCCAGAGCAACTGCCACCCCATAGGAAGATAAGCCCTATCAGGGAATCCCATCTTGCAGCGCAGCAAGAGTGATGCTAGGCGCGCGGCGAACCTGCACCAGATGGCGAGTGCGCCATCCATTCGCAGTGCGATTCGTGTCCCCAACGGGCATTTGTAAAGAAGGATGAACGGGCGCGTGGAGCACTCCGGCGGCATGCAGGCAAGTTTGGCAGGGCGTTATGCCCGCGCGCTGTTCGATCTGGCGATCGATGGCAAGGCATTGGCCGCAGTTGAAACGAGCATTGCCCGTGTCGGCGGTGCGCTCAGCCAATCGAGCGACCTAGTATCTTTGGTAAAAAGCCCGGTCATCAGCCGCACTGATGCGGCCCGCGCGATCGCTTCAACCGCCACGATTTTGGCGCTTGACCCTCTGACCAGCAAATTTCTTGGTGTGCTGGCCCAAAACCATCGATTGGCTAAGCTTGGCGAAATTGTGCAATCTTTTTCGGCGCTTACCGCTGCGCATCGCGGCGAAGTTTCCGCCGATGTCACCTCCGCTCATCCGCTTTCCGCTGAGCAGCTTTCGGCGCTATCGGCCAAGCTCAAAGAGCGGTTGGGCCGCGATGTTACCGTCAATCTCACTGTTGATCCTGCCATCCTTGGCGGACTTATCGTCAAAGTCGGGAGCCGTTTGGTCGATTCGTCGATCCGCACCCGTCTCAATACACTCGCTACAGAAATGAAAGGCTGACGGCGACAAACCGCCGCTCAGAAAGGCTGAACTTATGGAAATCCGCGCCGCTGAAATCTCTCGGGTCATCAAGGACCAGATCGCCAATTTTGGCGATAATGCCACGGTCTCCGAGATAGGCCATGTGCTGTCGGTTGGCGACGGTATTGCCCGTGTCCACGGCCTCGACAATGTTCAGGCCGGTGAAATGGTCGAATTCGCCAATGGCGTAAAGGGCATGGCGCTCAACCTTGAGGCCGATAATGTCGGCATCGTTATCTTTGGTTCGGATTCCGACATCAAAGAAGGCGATGTTGTTCGCCGCACCGAAACGATTGTGGACGTTCCCGTCGGCAAGGGCCTGCTCGGCCGCGTCGTTGATGCGCTCGGCAACCCTATCGATGGCAAGGGCCCGATTGTCAGCGATCAACGCAGCCGCGTCGAAGTGAAAGCGCCGGGCATCATCCCGCGCAAATCGGTGAACGAGCCGGTGCAAACCGGTTTGAAAGCGCTCGATGCGCTGGTCCCGGTTGGCCGTGGTCAGCGCGAGCTGATCATCGGTGACCGCCAAACCGGCAAAACCGCGGTCGCCATCGACACTTTCATCAACCAAAAGGCCGCAAATGCGGGCAATGATGAAAGCAAAAAGCTCTATTGCATCTATGTCGCTATCGGCCAAAAACGCTCAACCGTTGCGCAAATTGTTCGCGCGCTCGAAGAAAATGGCGCGATGGAATATACGATCGTCGTCGCCGCCACCGCGTCTGAACCCGCGCCGATGCAATATCTCGCGCCCTATACCGGCGTCGCCATGGGCGAATTTTTCCGCGACAATGGCATGCACGCCGTCATCGTTTACGACGATCTGTCGAAACAGGCGGTGGCCTATCGCCAGATGTCGCTGCTGCTGCGCCGCCCGCCGGGCCGCGAAGCCTATCCCGGGGACGTTTTCTACCTGCATAGCCGCCTGCTTGAGCGCGCGGCCAAGATGAATGACGATTTTGGCGGTGGCTCACTGACCGCGCTGCCGATCATCGAGACACAGGCGGGCGACGTTTCGGCCTATATCCCGACCAACGTGATTTCGATCACCGATGGCCAGATTTTCCTCGAAACCAACTTGTTTTACCAGGGTATCCGCCCGGCGATCAACGTTGGCTTGTCGGTCAGTCGCGTTGGATCGGCTGCGCAGACCAAGGCGATGAAGAAAGTGTCGGGCTCGATCAAGCTTGAGCTCGCGCAATATCGCGAGATGGAAGCCTTTGCCCAGTTCGGCTCGGATTTGGACGCATCGACGCAAAAGCTGCTCAATCGCGGGGCGCGGCTCACACAATTGCTCAAGCAAGCGCAATATGCGCCGATGCCGTTCGAGGAACAGACCGCCTCCATCTATGCCGGCACCAACGGCTTTCTCGATACAGTGGCAGTGACCGACGTTACGCGGTATGAGGGCGCGATGATCAGCCATTTGCGTAGCCAGCATGCCGATATCCTCACCGACATTCGCGACAGCCGCGATTTCAGCGATGCCACCAAGGCCAAGCTGAAGGACGCGCTGACCGCCTTTGGCAAGCAATTCGCGTAGGTGGGTGAAATGGCCCAAAAAATAAATAGGGACAGTCCCTATTTATTGAGGATGGTCGTGTCAGGAGTAAAGAGGCGGCAAGAGATAAATAGGGACAGTCCCTATTTATTGCCGTCAGGGAAGTGCGATGGCAACGCTGAAAGAACTTAAGGGCCGGATCGCGTCGGTGAAATCGACGCAAAAGATCACCAAGGCCAAAAAGATGGTCGCTTCGGCCAAACTTCGCCGTGCACAGCTGGCGGCCGAAAATGGCCGCCCCTATGCGTCGCGGCTTGAGGCGGTTGTCGGCAGCCTTGCGGGCAAAGTCGGCAAGTCTGACAGCGCGCCAAAGCTGCTCAGCGGAACCGGGCAGGACCAGGTCCATTTGCTCCTGGTGCTCAACAGCGATCGCGGCCTTGCGGGTGCGTTCAACTCGAACATAGTCAAAGCCGCGCGCGACAAGGCAAACGAGCTTAAAGCGGCTGGCAAGACGGTGAAGTTCATGCTGGTCGGGCGCAAGGGTCGCCCGGTCATCAATCGCCTGTTCCCAAACCACATCGCCGCGAGCTATGACACCACGGCCTATCGCGAGCTTAGCTATACACACGCCGCTGAGATTAGCGAGCAGCTCCGCGCCATGTTCGATGTTGGTGAATTTGACGTCGCGCACCTGTTTTTCTCGCGGTTTCGCTCGGCCTTGTTGCAAGAGGCGACCGGGCAACAGATCATTCCGGTGGCGATAGATGGGCTCGCCCCCGCGACGGGCACGGCCGCGGTCGAATATGAGCCCGATGAGGAGGCGATCCTCGCCGATCTGTTGCCGCGCAATGTCACGGTGCAGATTTTCAAAGGGCTGCTCGAAAATGGCGCGTCTGAACAGGGCGCGTCGATGACCGCGATGGACAATGCCACGCGCAACGCCGGCGACCTCATCAACAAATTAACGATTGTGTATAACCGCACCCGCCAGGCCGCGATTACCAAAGAACTGATCGAAATCATCTCTGGCGCAGAAGCGCTCTGAACTGACCTGAAAGCAAGGAAGAAACAATGGCAACCGCCCCAAAGAAAACCGCCGCTGCAAAGCCCGCAGCGCCAAAGAAAGCCGCCGCGCCTAAAGCCCCGGCAAAATCCGCCGCGCCCAAGGCCGCAGTCCCCGCTGGCGCAACCGGCCGCATTTCGCAGGTCATCGGCGCGGTGGTTGACGTCGCGTTCGACGGCACCGTGCCCAACATCCTCTCGGCGCTCGTCACCGACAATGGCGGCAACCGCCTGGTGCTCGAAGTCGCACAGCATCTGGGCGAAAATGTCGTGCGCACCATCGCGATGGATTCGACCGATGGCCTGACGCGCGGCCAGCCAGTGACCGACACCGGATCGCAGATCCGCGTTCCCGTTGGCCCGCAAACGCTCGGCCGCATCCTCAACGTGGTGGGGGAACCCATCGACGATCAGGGTCCGGTGATGACCGACCTGTCGGCACCGATCCATGCCGAAGCACCGCTGTTCGTTGACCAATCGACCGAAACCGAAATCCTCGTCACCGGCATCAAGGTGATCGACCTGCTCGCTCCCTATGCCAAGGGCGGCAAGATCGGCCTGTTCGGCGGCGCTGGCGTCGGCAAGACCGTTCTTATTCAAGAGCTTATCAACAATATCGCCAAGGGTCATGGCGGCACCAGCGTGTTTGCAGGCGTGGGCGAGCGGACCCGCGAGGGCAATGACCTGTATCACGAGTTCCTTGATGCCGGGGTTATCGCCAAGGATGCCAATGGCAACCCAACCCCCGAAGGTTCCAAAGTGGCGCTGGTGTTCGGCCAGATGAACGAGCCGCCGGGTGCGCGGTCGCGCGTTGCGCTGTCGGGCCTGACGATTGCCGAATATTTCCGCGATGTTGAGGGGCAGGACGTGCTGTTCTTCGTCGATAACATCTTCCGCTTTACCCAGGCCGGCTCCGAAGTGTCGGCGCTATTGGGCCGCATTCCATCGGCCGTGGGGTATCAGCCGACGCTCGCCACCGACATGGGCCAATTGCAAGAGCGCATCACCTCGACCAACAAGGGCTCGATCACGAGCGTGCAGGCGATCTACGTGCCGGCCGACGATTTGACCGACCCTGCGCCGGCCGCGTCCTTCGCCCATTTGGATGCGACGACCGTGCTTAACCGTGCGATTTCTGAGCTTGGCATCTATCCGGCGGTGGATCCGCTCGATTCAACGTCGCGCGTACTAACCGCCGCGGTTGTCGGTGACGAACATTATTCGACCGCGCGCCGCGTTCAGGAAACGCTGCAAAAATACAAGAGCTTGCAGGATATCATCGCCATTTTAGGCATGGATGAGCTGTCCGAAGAAGATAAAATCACCGTTGCCCGCGCCCGCAAGCTGCAACGCTTCCTCAGCCAGCCGTTCCACGTCGCCGAGGTGTTCACCAACATCCCCGGCAAGTTCGTCGCGGTTGAGGATACGGTGAAATCGTTCAAGGCTGTGGTTGACGGCGAATATGACCATTTGCCCGAAGGCGCGTTTTATATGGTCGGCGGCATCGACGAAGCGATGGCCAAGGCCAAGAAAATGGCCGAAGAGGCGTAAGTTACCTATGCCCCTCCCCTTCTGGGGAGGGAGAAGGATGTATATATGGCATTGCATTTTGAACTCGTCACCCCGACCGCGCTCATCCGTAGCGAGGATGTGCATATGGTCTGCGTCCCCGGAGCCGAGGGCGACTTTGGCGTGCTCGAAGGGCATGCGCCCTATATGTCCACGGTTAAACCTGGGCTCCTCTCCATTTATAAAAGCGCGGGCGCCGAGGCCGAGACGCTGAGCATCGCGGGCGGCTTTGCCGAGGTCAACGAAAATGGCCTGACAATATTGGCTGAACAGGTCGGATAGCGGCTAGAAACAGGCTGTGCAGTTGCATGGCCGCAAAAGAATAGCGCCTGATCTTAAAAGCTTGTCAATATTTTAACCCTATTCCTGCACTCAGGTTTAGCGCAGTTGTATGGCATATGTCATTCAACACCATGCGCAATTGCGGAGATGCAAGCAAAATGAGCGCTTTTGGTAGGGTTCCAGGACAGCCGGGTGGCCGGGGCGGCTTTGGTGTTGCACGCCCTATGAAGGGCAACCCTTCGCCTGCGCGCGTCGAGCAGGGTGGTGGGCAATTCCCGCCAATTGATCAGGCTACCCTCCCCAGCGGAGCGGAGTCTCCAGCAACGAGCGCACCCTCGATGGCCACACCGCCTGATGACGCGATGACGCGTCTCAACACGCGGATGACCACCGACCACAGCAATTTAGCACCATCCGGTGGTTTCGAACAATCGGTTCACAAAATCAAAGAACAGGTGTTGCCTCGTTTGCTGGAGCGCGTCGACCCCGAGGCCGCAGCGACACTCTCCAAGGATGAGCTGACCGAAGAGTTCCGCCCGATCATCTTGGAAGTGCTCGCCGAGCTCAAAATCACCCTTAACCGGCGCGAGCAATTCGCGTTGGAAAAGGTGCTGGTCGATGAGTTGCTCGGCTTTGGCCCGCTCGAAGAATTGCTGAATGACCCCGATATTTCCGACATCATGGTCAACGGGCCGGACCAGACCTATATTGAAAAGGGTGGCCAGTTAACCATGTCTGGCGTTCAGTTTCGCGATGAGGAACATTTGTTTCAGATTGCGCAGCGCATTTGCAACCAGGTTGGCCGCCGCGTCGATCAGACAACGCCGTTGGCCGATGCCCGTCTAAAAGACGGCAGCCGCGTCAATGTCATCGTCCCACCGCTCTCGCTGCGCGGCACCGCCATCTCTATCCGTAAATTTTCGGCCAAGCCGATCACGCTCGATATGCTGCGCGATTGGAACGCGATGTCGAACAAGATGTGCACCGCGCTCAAAATTGCGGGTGCGTGCCGGATGAATATCGTTATTTCGGGGGGCACGGGTTCGGGCAAGACCACCATGCTCAACGCCCTGTCGAAAATGATCGACCCGGGCGAGCGCGTGCTGACCATCGAGGATGCTGCCGAACTCCGCCTGCAACAGCCGCACTGGCTGCCGCTCGAAACACGCCCGCCAAACCTTGAGGGGCAAGGCGCCATCACTATCGGCGACCTTGTGAAGAATGCGCTGCGTATGCGCCCGGACCGGATCATCCTCGGCGAAATTCGCGGAGCCGAATGCTTCGATCTGCTCGCCGCGATGAACACGGGCCATGACGGGTCGATGTGCACGCTGCACGCCAACTCCCCGCGCGAATGCCTCGGCCGTATGGAAAATATGATTTTGATGGGCGACGTCAAAATCCCCAAAGAAGCGATCAGCCGCCAGATCGCCGATTCGGTTGACCTTGTGGTGCAGATTAAGCGTCTGCGCGATGGCTCGCGCCGCGTCACATCGATCACCGAAGTGATCGGCATGGAAGGCGATGTCATCATCACCCAGGAATTGTTCAAATTCGAATATATGGACGAAGACAAGGATGGCAAAATATTGGGCGAATATCGCGCCCTCGGTTTGCGTCCTTATACACTTGATAAAGCGAAACAATATGGCTTTGACCAGCCATTCCTTGAGGCGTGTTTGTAAAAATGGAGCTGTGCTCCGGCGAAGGCCGGAGCGGTGGCAAGGTCGCTCTATCCTGCCTGAACTCCTGCCTTCGCAGGAGCACATATCCTATCGTCATACTTGCTATATTACTGCAACGGCTGATCCATAATCGGGTAGAGCCGCCAATCGTGCCAGTCAAAATGCCACCACTCGCTGGGTAGCGGAATAAACCCTGCCTCAGCCATCAGCCGCTCCAACGTCGCGCGATTGGCAATCGCTTCAGCGCTGGTGTCCATATATTCGCGCCGCGCGCGAAATGTCAGGTCGTCATAGGCCGATGGCATCACCAGCGGCTGCCCATCCGACAACCGCACCAGCGTCAAGTCGATTGCACAGCCGCGATTATGCTTGGACCCCTGCGCCGGATTGGCAACATAGTCCCTCGCCTCGCCGCTGGTGCCATCCCACATCATCTTGGTAATCCGCCACGGGCGATAGGCGTCGTGAATCAGCAAGCCCAGCCCTTGCGCCTCGGCCGCACTCTGCACCCGCATTAGCGCCTCCGCCACAGGGCGCTGCGCCAAGGCCTTTGCCACAGGATAGAGCGTGCGGTGCAGAAAATTGTCGGGGGTGGCATAGCGAATATCAAAGCGAAGCCGTGGGTCAAACTGCGCAAGGTCAACAAGGTCGGGCATAGCGGTCGCTCCGGCATCAACAGGCATGACAACTTCGGTAATGGGGGCTAGGCGCGCGGCGCACCCGGCGAGCAATGTTGCCGA
>JBEBJX010000081.1:0-8582 GCA_040079655.1 Sphingopyxis sp.
CGCTATGGCTATCGCGATGACCGCACGCCGATTAGCGTGGCCGATGCGCAATGGGCCGAGGATGCGCTCAATGCCTATCTGGCCGCCTATCCGCGCGGACAATATGCCGCCTCGGCCAAGGGATTGTTGCGGCGCGTTTATTGGTTTAGCGGACAGCGAGACAAATTGGCGCGGGAATATGAGGCATTGGTTGCTCGGCGTGCCCATTCCGTGGCCGCAATGATCGCCACCAGCGAAGAGATAGATCTGAAGCTGCTGGGCGGTGCCATGACGCACGATGTCAGCAACCCGACCCTACTGGCGACGATCGATCTGGCACGGATGCGTAGCAGCTCATCCGAGACCAGCGAAGATATTGTCTATAGCCTCCATTGTTGTCGGAACCCCATTACGCGCACAGAATTAGAGGCGCAGCGCAGCCATTTTGCGGGGAACGAAGCGCTGTTCGAGCTGTTGCTCGCCAATTATGCCTATTATGTCGACTATAACCCGCGCGAAGTGTTGCGGCTCATCCCCGACGCCGCGCGTGAAACACGCTATAGCCACCTGCAATTTTCCCGACAGATGCTGCGCGGCCTGGCGCTGGAGGCATTGCATGATCGTAATGCTCTGGGGTTTTGGCGCGAGCTGATTGGCGGCGCGGGCGCTGGCCATCAACAGCAGGGCATTCAACTTGCCATCGCGCTCCACCATGAGCGCGGCGGCAGTGTTGATCAGGTCTTTGCCGAGGGCAGCCCGGTGCGGGTGCCCTATATTCGCGAACAATTGATCCTGAACAGCGCTGGCCCGGCCTTGTTGCGGCGTTTGAACGCCGACAGCCACGTCGAACAACGTGAACGCGACATGGCGCTGTTCACCCTGCTCTATAAACAGCTGACACGCCGCGAATATGCGGACTTTGTTAGCGATGTCACAATCGCCCCTCCTGCCGCGGCGGGAGAGCAGGCGCCAGGGGATTTGCGATGGGCGCAGGCGATCAACACCGGGTTTTTCCACAATACAGCATCTGATCCGCATTTTGCCTGCTCGCCACTGCCCGAAACTGCGGCACGATTGGCGCGGAACAGGAATGACGTCCGTTCACGGATGTGCCTGGCGGAGTTCATGCGTCTCAACGGGTTTGATGACTCGCCGTTGCAAGGTTATGACTGGAACCAGTCTCTCGAAGACACAGGCCGAAACACTCCCCCTGCATTGGGGCGTGCGCCATCGGCCTATCCCGAAGGCGATTATTCGCGGCTCAATGTCTATCGGTCTGTCATCGCCAATCGTGCTGCGAGCGCCGATGATCGTGCCTATGCCCTCTATCGCGCGCTGTGGTGCTATGCGCGCAGCGGCTATAATAGCTGCGGCGGGGTTGAGGCCGATGTGGCACAGCGCGGCGCGTGGTTCCGACAGCTCCACCGCGATTACCCCAGCTCGCACTGGTCGCGTTCGCTCGACATCTATTGGTGACGGATCGCCGTCATTTCATGCTGGGCGGTGCGGCGGCGCTGGCCGGGCTTGCCAGCGGCTGTGGTTCCAATGCGCTGATGGATCCTACAGTCAATGCGGCCAATTATGACGCATTTTGGCTGTGGGCGGGGGTGCGCCCGCAAAGCGTGCTCGATACGGCCCGAACAATTTATATTCTGGCGCTGGAGATGAGGCGCGCAAGCGATGGTGCGCAATGGATTGATCAGCGTGCATCCCTGCCGCACATCGCGCATGCCGACATATGGATGGCTGTCCGAACCAACACGCTTGCCTGGTCACGCCAACAGGTGGCGGCGGTCATCGCCGAGCTCGATCGGTGGCGCGCGGCGGGCAACCGCTTGCGTGGGCTTCAGGTGGACTTTGATGCCGCGACGCAGGCACTTGGCGGTTACGCACATTTCTTGCAAAATATTCGTGCCGCCTTGCCACGGCACTATGCCTTATCAGTGACCGGCCTGCTTGATTGGGCCAGCCATGGCGACATGGCCGAAGTGGGTGCATTGGCCCATATCGTCGATGAGGTCGTCATTCAAACCTATCAGGGTCGGCAAACCGTGGTTGATGCCGAACGCTATCTGGCGCGGATGGGCCGGATAAGCATGCCGTTTCGCATCGGATTGGTCCAGGGGGGGCGCATGCCCGATCTCGCGGCGGCCGAGCGCTTGGCCAATTTTCGCGGGCATGTCGTCTTTTTGCTCAATGAGGCGCTGACCTAGAGGCAGGCCTCACTCATAATTGATTGTGATGGGGATACGCCCGCGGAACTCGCCATCAACCGAGCCGCTCAATTCTAGTCGACCGCCCAGCGCAACATCCAATCGCCCATCTGGCCCAATGCGCAGCAAAGGCGACAGGCCTGTGCTAATATCACTCACCGTCGCTCGGCCGCCACTGGCCGAAGTCATACTGACCGATTGGGGCACATCAATCCGGACCATCCGCCCGGGCATGCCTTCGATATGAATACGCCCCGAAAACCCCGAGCCGGAAACCAAATGGATTTCGCCCGCAGAAACGGGCCGGCCAGTGGCTGGGTCAATGGTGACATGCCCGCCTCCAGGCCCCGCGACAAGCCGCGAAAAATCGAGATCCGCAGTGATTTCAACCCGCAAGGGGCGTTCTTGGGGTTGATTACTATCTCGGCTCACATCATCCTGGTTGCGCGCACCAGCTTCACACAATAGGCATTGCGCGCCAACAGGCTGCATAAGACCCCCCGTCAACGCCAAGCCTATGGCGATACGCAATAAAACGGGCGAAATTTTTTGCATGAACCATGCTATGCCATATTCATGGTAAAGGAGTTGTTGATGACCCACGCGCCGCCCCCATTACCAGCGCAAATAGAAAAGCTGGCCACGGCGACACCCGGTCATGACGTGCATCAACCCTTTATCGATTGGGCAGTGCCCCGCATAGCCGATGAACGCACGCGCGCGCTTTTTTCGCGCATGGCCGGGCGCTCTGGTATCGAGCATCGCTGGTCGGTTCTGTCGCCCACGCCTGACGGCGGCTCTCCCGTTGATGCAGGCGGATTTTATGATCATGACCCGTTGCCCGCTACATCAACGCGGATGGCCGCTTATGCCCAGGCAGCACCCGAACTGGCTTTGGCGGCCATTGCCAAGCTTGGTTGCGAACCATCGCGCATTACGCATCTCGTCGTCGCCAGTTGCACAGGCTTTGTCGCGCCGGGCATCGACCAGATCATCGCCCAGAAAATGGGATTGTCGCCGCATGTTGAGCGCACCCTGATCGGTTTCATGGGTTGTTATGCCGGGGTAACGGCTCTGCGCACCGCGCGCCATATAGTTCGATCACAGCCCGATGCGGTTGTGCTGCTGGTCAGTGTGGAGTTATCCACGCTTCACCTTGACGATCAAAGTGACATTGAACCCTTGCTCGCCATGCTGCAATTTAGCGATGGTGCCGCTGCGGCGATCATCAGCACGGCGCCTGGTGGCGTCTCCATTGGGCCGGGGCTCAGCCTCGCTATGCCCGATAGTGATGCGCTTATTCGCTGGGATATTGGCGATCATGGCTTTGTCATGCATTTGTCGGGCGCAGTGCCCGGGCGGATAGAAAAGGCGCTGTCACAGCCTGACGTCCAGGCCGCTTTATTCCCCGATTCTGTGCCCACGCACCTGGCTATTCACGCGGGTGGGCGGTCCATCCTCGATGCTGTTGAACGCTCACTCAACCTGTCGGCCGACGCATTAAGCCATAGCCGCAATACGCTGCGCGATTTTGGCAATATGTCGTCTGCCACAATATTCTTTGCCATCGAAGGATTGATGAAAGCTGGTGTCCACGGCCCCGGGCTGGCGCTTGCTTTTGGTCCCGGATTAGCAGCGGAGGCTGTTGCGCTGGACTTTCATCCATGAAACCCTTTGCCTCGCTCGCGCTCCGCACCGAGCAGGAGGAGGAAATGGATGCGGCGGATTTGCCGGATGAACATTATGCCCGCGTTCTGTCTCACCTTTCGCGGATCAACGCGCTGACGCTGGCGACGCGGCCAACACTCGCATTTATCCGCACGCTGCTGGCAGGACGAGCGGCTGGCTCCGCCCCGCTCAAGCTGCTGGACGTCGGTTTTGGTCATGGCGATATGCTTCGCGCAATTGCCCTGATGGCGACAAAGTTGAAACGGCCGGTTGAGCTGGTTGGCATCGACCTCAATCCTCGCAGCGAGGCATCGGCGCGTGGCGCGACAGATCGATCCATAGCGATACACTGGATTACCGGTGATTATCGCGACCTTGCGGGAAAGGGATGGGATGTGGTGATCTCCAGCCTGGTTGCCCATCATATGAGCACCGATCAACGGCGGGATTTCCTGTGTTTCATGGAAAGTGAGGCCCAGGTCGGCTGGCAAATCAATGACCTTCATCGGCGGCGCCTGCCCTATATTGGCTATCCCGTGCTTGCCGCATGCGCCATGGTGGACCCCATTGTCAGGCGCGATGGTCAATTGTCGATAGCGCGCAGTTTTCGCCAGGCGGATTGGCGTGATGAGCTGGACCGGGCAGGGATTGTCGGCGCACATGTTGCACGCTGGTTCCCATGGCGACTCGTGGTTGAGCGCAGCAAATGACGGCAAATGGCCCGCATCGCCCGCTCATCATCGGCGGCGGCCCGGCGGGCAGCGCAGCGGCGATTATGCTGGCGCATGGCGGGGCCAGCCCGCGGTTAATCGAGCGCGCCCGTGAAACGGGAGACACCCTATGCGGTGGGTTCCTGTCGTGGCAAAGCCTTGAGCGCCTGAAAGACTGTGGCATAGACGAAGCCGCGTTGGGCGGGCAGCGCATCACCAAGGTCCGCATCTATTGCGATGGCCATATCGCAACAGCCAATCTCCCTCTACCCGGCGTTGGGGTTTCGCGCCGCCGATTGGATACACTGTTATTGGCCCGCGCCGAGCAAGCGGGCGCAAGCGTTGAACGCGGGGTCAGGATAATCCGCATTGACCCGGGCTTTGCGCAAACGGCCGATGGCGCGACATTGACCAGCGCCGCGATATTCCTGGCCACCGGAAAACACGCCATCACCGATCATCCGCGCATTCCGCCCGCCCGCGCCGCAAAAGACCCTGTGGTCGGGCTGCGTCAACGCTTATCTGCCAGCGTAGCACTGGACCATTTGATCGGCGACGCGGTGGAGCTGTTTTTGTTCGATCGCGGCTATTTGGGATTGGTGCGCCAAGAGGATGGTAGCGCTAATTTTTGCCTGGCCGTCCATAAATCGCGATTGGGCGAGGCGGGCGGACGCCCAGAAATTTTGTTCGCTGAATGGGGCAAGGAATGCAGCGCCTTGGGTGAGCGGTTGGCGGCGGGCAGCGCAGTTGGCCCAATCGATGCGATTGCCGCCATCCCCTATGGCTGGATGGCCCGCACAGGGACGGCGGGACTTTGGCGGCTGGGCGATCAAGCGGCCTCTATTCCTTCGCTGGCTGGCGAGGGCATGGGGGTGGCGCTGGCCAGCGGCGTTTCGGCGGCACGCGCCTGGCTTGGCGGTACCGACGCGCAAAATTGGCAACAGGGTTTTGCCACAACTGTTGCCGGGCCAATGCGCACCGCGCGCGCTGCATGGGCCATAGCGGAGAACCCGCGGCTGAATGGCCCAGCCACCGCGTGCCTGCGCCGCATGCCTGTGCTTGTCGACATGTTGGCGCGTTTAACGCGGGTATAGCTTGAACTGTAGCCCGAACCACGGCATCTTAGGTTATGACAAAAATCACCATGACCGAACAGCAATGGCGCGAGCACCTGACGCAAGAGCAATATCATGTGCTGCGCGAGCGCGGGACCGAGCGCGCCTTTGCCGGGGCTTTCAATGTCCACAAAGCCGACGGCAGCTATTTATGCGCTGGGTGCGGTGTCCCCCTCTTTGACAGCCAGACCAAATATGACAGCGGAAGCGGCTGGCCGAGTTTTTTTGCGCCCATTGGCGATGATCAGGTCACAATCCACCGCGACACCAGCCATGGCATGACGCGCGACGAAGTGCGCTGCGCCAATTGCGGCGGGCATTTGGGGCATGTCTTTCCAGATGGCCCGGGGCCAACCGGCGCGCGCTATTGCATGAACAGCGTCGCGCTCGATTTTGCCGATCGCGGGCAATAACGCCCTAACCTATCACCTTACCCCATCCGTTTGACCGCGCCGCGATGCGCGCCAACGGGGCCTTTGCGGCGGTTATAGTTGCGTGGGCGCTCACTGCCTTCGCCTTCCTCGCGCCGGCCACCCTGTTGAGCCCCGCGCCCCGCCTGATTGCCACGGCCAAAGCCACCGCGCGTATCATGCTGGCTCGGCGGGTTGGCGGCTTTGGGCATCGCGCGCACCGCATCGACAAATTTGTCGGGCAGCGGCATGATTTCGCATTTTACCCGCGTCAATTTTTCGATGTCGCGCAGATAGGCGCGCTCATCAGGCGCGCAAAAGCTGATCGCCAGCCCCTCGGCACCGGCGCGCGCGGTACGGCCGATGCGGTGGACATATTGTTCGGCCACATTGGGCAGCTCGTAATTGAACACATGGCTGACCCCCGACACATCGATACCGCGCGCCGCAATGTCGGTCGCCACCAATATGCGGACCTGGCCCGATCGAAACGCCTGGAGCGCGGTGGTGCGCTGCGCCTGGCTTTTGTTGCCGTGGATCGCCGCAGATGCAATGCCACACGCCGCCATCTGGCGCACGACGCGGTCCGCGCCATGTTTGGTGCGGGTGAACACCAGCGCACGATCAATCGCCTGCGCCTTAAGCGCCAGTGACAACAGGGCCGGCTTTTCTTTTTGCTCAACAAAGGTCACAACCTGGCGCACCCGTTCTGCCGTGGTCGCTTGCGGGGCGACCGAGACCTGGACCGGATCGGTGAGGAAACTCGCGCCCAGATCAGCAATCGCGCGCGGCATGGTGGCCGAAAAGAACAGCGTCTGGCGCGCACGCGGCAGCAACGCATGAACCCGGCGCAGCGGCTGAATAAACCCGAGGTCCATCATCTGATCGGCCTCGTCGAGCACAAAAATCTCGACGCCATTGAGCTGAAGCGCGCGCTGTTCGATCAAATCGAGCAAGCGGCCGGGGGTGGCCACCAGCACATCGACACCGCCCACAAGCGCACGGATTTGCTTTTGGATCGGCACGCCGCCAAATACGCACGCGACAGATACACGCATGTTACGGCCATAATCGCGGAAACTATCGGCAATTTGTGCCGCAAGCTCGCGCGTTGGCGACAAAACCAGCACCCGCGCAGAACGCTTTGGCGGTGGCCCGGGGTTGCGCGACAGATGGTCAAGCGTGGGCAACGCAAAAGCCGCGGTCTTGCCGGTGCCGGTCTGGGCAATGCCACATAGATCGCGCTTTTCAAGCAAGGGTGGAATGGCTTGCAGCTGGATCGGCGTCGGGCAGTTATAGCCCTTGGCAATCAGCGCCTTGAGAATGGGCTCAGCAAGGCCGAGGTCTGTAAAATTGGTCATAAATACTTTCTTAAAAGTGTTTTCGAGTTTGTTGGGACAACAAACGGCTCGGAAAACACGGCAACATGTCTATACGCAGGCAGGAGCGCCGCCCTGATCGGCAATAGCCACAGGGCAGCGCGCGCTGGTGCGCGGGGTGGTTATGAAACCGACCCGCGTGATAGGGACAATCTCTTGAAATGAGCGGGACGTCCGGCTGGCCTCACCGTCTATGGTGGGCAATCACGCTGCCGGATCAGCGCCGGGCAAATGGCCCGCGCGCCCTCTCTATGCGGCGGGCCTATGGCCGCACTCGCAGGAAATAGCAAGGAGAAATTGAAATAATATTACGCGGCGGTAAAAGTGAGCGCCGCACCGTTCATGCAATAACGCCTCCCCGTAGGGCGCGGGCCATCGTCGAACACATGGCCGAGGTGCCCGCCGCAGCGCGCGCAATGAACCTCGGTGCGGGTATAGCCGAGCAGTGTGTCGGATGAGGTGCCGACTGCGCGGGGCAAGGGTGCAGTGAAGCTCGGCCAGCCGGTGCCGCTGTCATATTTGGCTGATGATGCGAACAGCGGCAGGGCGCAGCCGGCGCAGGCAAAGCGCCCGGCGCGATGTTCGCGGTTCAGCGCATGCGAAAATGGCCGCTCGGTCCCTTCCTGCCTCAGCACATAATATTGCATCGGCGTCAGCTGCCGTCGCCATTCGGCATCGGTCCGCGTCAAGGGGAAGGCCGCGCCTGTCCTTTGCGCACAGGCCGCTGTGCTGCCCATCAGCCCCGCGCCAACCAGCGCAGCCGCCCCGCCCAGTAAATGACGCCGGGATAAATTGTGCGTAAATGCGGACATGCCGGAACCTCTCTCATCACCGCTACCATTCGCCATGATGACAGACAATGTTACACCCATTGCACTGGTAGTATCAATGTTTTCTCACCGCGTTTCCCGAGCCGTTCGGTGTCACCACCTCACTTTAAAACGCTCCCTATTCTCACCGCGTTTCCCGAGCCGTTCGGTGTCACCACCTCACTTCAAAACGCTCCCTATTCTCACCGCGTTTCCCGAGCCGTTCGGTGTCACCACCTCACTTTAAAACGCTCCCTATTCTCACCGCGTTTCCCGAGCCGTTCGGTGTCACCACCTCA
>JBEBJX010000082.1:0-8559 GCA_040079655.1 Sphingopyxis sp.
TCCGATGACAATGCGCCCTCTGCAACGCTGGGGGGCGCCGATGTTGCGCTGGGGCACCGCCTGCGCGACGGCCGCTTTCCAGAGCCTAGCCGCACAGAAGAAGTGGGAGTGGCTATTGTCGGCGGCGGCATTGGCGGACTGTCGGCGGGGTGGACATTGGCCGACGCGGGCTTTGATGATTTCACGCTGCTCGAGCTGGAGGATGAGGCAGGCGGCAATGCACGCGCGGGGCGCAATTTTGTCTCTCAATATCCATTGGGCGCGCATTATCTGCCCGTCGCCAATGTTGAGGCAAAGGCGCTGCATCATTTGCTCGAACGCCTGGGGATGATTGTCGGGCGGAACAGCGACGGCTCGCCGATCTATGACCCTTTTCAACTGTGCGCTGATTTGGAAGAGCGTGTCCTATGGCAGGGGAAATGGCACGAGGGGCTGACCCCGTCGAGCGGCCTTTCGCAGCGTGACCGTGCTGATTTGGCGGGCTTTCATACCGCGATGGAGGGGTTTCGCAGCGCCATCGGCAACGATGGCAAACCGGCCTTTGCTTTGCCGATAGCCTATAGCAGCGCTGACCCCACATATACTGCGCTCGATCATCAGGATTTCGCTAGCTGGGTGCGCGCACAGGGCTGGCGTTCGCCGGTGCTGCTCGCCCATTTGCGCTATTGTTGCCGCGATGATTATGGCACTGAGCCGCGCCATGTTTCGGCCTGGGCCGGCATTCATTATTTCGCGGGACGTCGCGGCTGGGCGTCGCCTGAAACAGCGGACAGCGTCATGACCTGGCCCGAAGGCAATGCGCGGCTGGCGAGGGGGATGGCGTCAAGGTTCAGCGATAAAATCCAAAATGGGCGTGTCGCTTTTCGTATCGAACAGGCAAGCGCAGGCGATGGCGATGGCGTGGTCATCGACAGTTTCGATGCGAGCAGCGGCCACAGCATCCGCACAATCGCCCGCGCCGCCATATTGGCCATGCCCCATTTCGTCGCATCGCGGATTGCGCCGGGCCTGGTTCGCGATGCCGCCGGGTTCAGCTATGCGCCCTGGCTGGTAGCCAATATCACGCTTGATCGGCCACCAGCGGGGCAAGGCGCAGCGCTGGCATGGGACAATGTCGGGTTTGTCGGCGAATCGCTGGGCTATGTCGTGGCGACCCATCAAAACCGCGCCATGGGCAATGGGCCAACCGTGGTGACATGGTATATGCCCTTGTCTGACGGTGAGCCGGCCGAGCAGCGCCGCCGATTGCTGTCCGCGCCGGCCAGCCACTGGCGTGATAGGGTGGTGGCGGATTTGCTGCGCACCAACCCCGAACTTGATGGTGCGATCCGCAATGTCGCGCTGTGGCGATGGGGGCACGCGATGATCCGCCCGACACCCGGTTTTATTACCCGCACTGCGCCTGCCGCCAGGGCCGCCGTCTTGCCACCATTATTTGTTGCGCATAGCGACAATTCGGGGCTGTCGCTGTTTGAAGAAGCGCATTATCGCGGTGTCGACGCAGCCGAAGGCGCAATGCGCTTGATCGGCCACGCCCACGAAAGCAGGATATGAGACACGACACGACGCCAAATTATCAGGGGCATCATCTGCTGGCCGATTTCCATGGCTGTAACCGGGGGCTTGATGACCTGGCGCTGGTCGAGCTGGCTTTGCGCGACGCGGTGCATGCAGCGGGGGCGAGCCTCATCGACCTGAGGCTCCACCATTTTGGCGCGGGGCAGGGGGTGACGGGGGTGGCGTTATTGGCGGAATCGCACATTTCGATCCACACTTGGCCGGAACATGGCTATGCTGCGCTCGATTTCTTTCTATGCGGAGCACGCAACGACATCGAGGCCGCGCTTATCACGGCGGCCGCGCATTTTGCGCCGCAAAAAATCACCCGCCATATGCACGAACGCGGATTTGGCGCTAGCTTACCAGTATAGCGTCACCAGCGTAGCAGGGGGGGGAGGATCAGGCGGCCTGCAATGGCGCTTAACCCCACCGCAACACTATACCAAATGCCGATATAGGCGATAGTCGAACTTGGGCAATGCAGGCTATAGGCCAGCGTCCCGAACGCTCCGGCGCTAAGGCCGACCAGCCAAGCGGTGCGATTGACCACCGTTACCGCGCCGCGCCGCAGCCACAGCGTCATCGCAAAGCCAATCATCAACGCAGCAGCAAGGCTGATGCCCAGACACCAGATAGCGCTCTTTGCGGTCATTTCGGCATGGGGTATGGTGCCGCTGCTAAGTGCGGAAGCCAGGGTGAGCGCCGGAAACAACAGCGCCAACGCCAGCACCCATCCCCAACCGCTGCTATGGCGGCCCACACGCGGCCGGGCACTGTCGATGACGGCGGTAAGCGTCGCGGCACCAAGTAGCACGAGAACCGACGCACGAACCAGCACAATAGGGGCAGGAGCGCCGTTCATCACGTCGCTGCGTATGCCAAAACACCAAGCCGTTAAGGCTATCGCCAGTGCGGTCAGCGCCGCCACTATGCCCGCCGCGTGCCATCCGCGCATAGGCCTCACCGGTGTCAGGTCATTGACCAATTCTTCTAGCGAAACCACCATCTTATCACTCACTCTCAACTAACGCTGCTAACTTCTTCAATCCGCGATGAATATTGACTTTGACCAATGATTCTGACTGACCAGATTTGCGGGCCGCTTCGGCAATCGAAAGCCCGTCGATTTTGACCAACGCAATGACATGCGCCTGATCCGGTTTGATTTGCGCGAGTAGCCGCTCAATGCTTATTTGAGCGGCGACAACATCCTCATGGCTATCGACGGGCAGGTCGCCCTCAAAACTTTCGGTTGCGGCGCGATAGGTTTGGCGGAGCCGATCTACCCAGCGATAGCGCGCAATCGCTGCCAGCCACGGCAAAAAAGGCCGCGCAGGGTCATAGGTAGCGCGCTTGCGGTGGAGCGAGATCAAGGTTTCCTGCACCAGGTCATCAACTTCGTGCGGTGCAATTCGCCGGGCGAAAAACCCGCGCAGCCAGCTTTCCGACGACGATAATAGCGCTCGATAGGCGCCTGCATCGCCATTTTGCGCCCGCGCCATCAGCGCAATCAATATGCTGTCGCTCACCCTCATCTGATGCGCCGCGCGAGCAGATGGTCGAGCGATAATGCGCCGCCGCCTTTGGCGATAATCCAGGCCAGCGCCGCCAGCCACATCGCGTGGAGCCACCAGGCATCGGGATAGACAAAGATCTGGATGACCAGTGTCATACCGAACAGGCCAAGCGCCGCAAAGCGCGTGCCAAACCCGAGTAGCAGTATCAGCGGTAGCAGATGCTCCATCGTCGCCGCCATGATCGCCGCAGTTTCGGGCGGAATGATCGGCACTTTATATTCATTGCGAAACAGATCGACCGCCGACGGGCTTAATCCCCACCCCTCCACTTTGGTCCGCCCGCTCGCCCAGAAAACATGGCCAACGGCAATGCGGGTGAACAACAGCAGCAAGGCTTCGGGAATGCGGCTCAGCAGGGCATTCAGTCGCTCGATCAACCTGCGCACATTCATTCCCCTTGTTGCAGCGCCCCCGCGCGCACCAAGTCGATGATTGCGGGGATGATGGCATGGTCGTCATGCTTCATACCCAAATTCGCGCACAGTATGGCAAAGGTTACAGGTGTCGCCAGCGCGCACCAAGCATCATATGCTGGCTGGCTGAGCGAGGACAGGCGGACAGCCACATCGGGGCGGGTGATGAGGATGGCTGCACTGTCTGAGCAATTTGGCTGTTGGATAGCATCGAGCAGCGGCGGCGTGGCATCATGCGCGCTAGCGGCCGGGTGATGCATGAGGCGAAGCGCTAAAAGGGCGTCGGCATCTTCAGGCAAGTCGGCAAGGGTGATCGCGTCCGCGTCATGCGTGTGGTGGGCGGCGAGGAAAGCGCAGTCGAACCGCGCGATGGTCACCAGAGTCGCGCCTTGCCCTTGCGCACCCAGCCAATCGGGAAAGGCGTCGCCAATGTCATTGAGCGCGCCGTCAAGGCCCATGCCTGCATCAATATAGGCGCGTGAAAGTTGGTTGAAAACCGCATCGCCCAATGCGCGCCGTGTGGCGGGGAAGCTATCTTCCAGCGCCACCAGCCGACCGTGCGATATGGTGTTGGCGTGCGCCGCCATCGCCAGCATCACGCGGTGCTCATCGCCAGAAAACAGGCTGCGCGGCAGGGCATCGGGGCCAAGCCGCAGCGCATCGGCTATGCGGGCCTGCGCGTCACGCAGCATGGGTCAAGCACTCGGCGTGGGCGCACAGTATATGGTCGGCGCGTGATGTCTCGGCGATCAGCACGTCATAGGCCGGCACATCATTATCGCGTTCGATGAGGGTCGGGGTCGGTCCGGCACGGCCGATATAATCGGTATAGAGCGCCCAGCACGCTTCGCCGATCGCGCTGCCATGATCGTCGATAGCGAGCGGGCCGATGTCGTGATGCTCAATCGCATGACCAGCCAGGTGAATCTCGCCGACGATCGCCGGGTCGATGGCACCGAGGTAAGTGGTGGCATCAACACCAATATTGGTGGCACTGACGACGATATTATTGATGTCGAGCAGCAATCCGCACCCAGCCCGTTCGCACAGCCGCGCGACAAACTCCGGCTCTTCCCAAGTATCGCCGGCAAAGGCGAGCATCCGCGACGGATTTTCAACCAATATCGCTCGGCGAAGGCGGTCTTGCACCTGGCCCACCGACGCGACCATCCGCTCAAGGCTTTCCGCCGTATAGGGTATGGGTAACAAGTCAGGGAAATATTCGTGCGCGGTGCGGCTCCAACTGATGTGGTCAGAGACGCTGGCCGCAGGAACGGCATCGCACAGCCGCGCCAACCACGTTAGCTGCGCCATGTCCGGCCCATCGACGGACCCCAGAGACAGACCGGTTGAGTGAAAACTGATGGGCAGCGCGTCAGCCACCTGTTCGAGCCAGTGGCGCGAGACGCCGCCAGCGTGGAAATAATTTTGCGGGTGTATTTCGACCCAAAAAGGGCGGACTGCATCGTTCAAACCATCCAGAAGGGGGGCATAATGCTGGGGTTTGAGGCCAATGCCTGCGCGCTGGGGGAGCACGCTATCAGAACAGGCCATTTTAGTCATGTGATGCAGTCCGACAAGTTTAACGGAGACTTATCTGCGGCGGCGCGGTGCGCGTGTGCGCGCGCGCTGTGCAACTGGCCGGGCATTGCCCTCATGCGCGGATAATGTGCCGCCTTGGCGAACACAGGTGCCAACGGGAACGGCCTTCCAGGCATTGCCTTGGTAATTAACGGTCGATGTTCCGGCGCAACTGGTGCCAGGTCCGGCGGCGCAATCATTCGCTCCACGCAGCGCGATACCAAAGCAATGTTCAGTGGTTGCTGCGGCGGGGGTGTCGTGGCTCATTTGTGCCTGAGCGGCGGTGCCGATGGTTGCGCTGGCAATCATGGCGGCGGCCAGGCCGGCGATACGGGTGGTGCTGATCATGGGGGATACTCCAGTTTAGTTTCAACGTTACAAAGCCCCATTCGCTTGGCTTTGCGATAAGGTTACAACGTTTCGTAACTGAAACTATTCAGTGGCGATAAAGCGGTTTCCCGCACGGTCTTTTGCCACATGCGCGGCATCAAACACCCGCCCGTTCATCGCCACATAGACGCCGGGGGGCAGCAGTTGCACCGCCGCCATAGCAAAGCCGATGTTGAACAGAGAGTCGCTGCTGCGCAGAGACGCGGGCTGCATCGCGCCAGTGAGGACGATGATTTTGCCCGCTATGCCGTCAAGCGCCGCGGCGGTATCTACCATCGTATCAGTGCCATGGGTGATCAGGATGTGTATGGCATCGCTTGTTTCAACCGCAGCGCGGATGGCGGCGCGATCATCGTCGGTCAGTTCCAAACTGTCCTTGCGCATCAATGAAGTCACCGCGACATCGAGTGTAACATTGGCTTCGCGCAAGATCGGGTGGAGCGCGGTTTCCCCGACCTCAAATTCGCTCAACGCGTCAAAATACACCTTGTCGATTGTGCCGCCGGTGGTGAAGCATTGTATGTCTGGCATGGATGGCCTCTTATGCAAATTGTCTTTTTATCAACCCCCGTTCGTGCTGAGTAGGGATTGAGCGAAGTCGAAAGCTCGTATCGAAGCATGTCATAGCCCTCGGCAGGCCCATATGCACACCCTTCGATACGCCGCCCCCTTCGACAGGCTCAGGGCGAATGGCTACTCAGGGCGAGCGGTTCTTATTCAACCGTATATCATTGTCGGTTTAGCGGTTATCGCACCCTCGCGCTTGCATCACGCAAGGTGTGGGAGAATAAGCAGCATATGGCATATTATACCATCGAACTTTGCGGCAAACTCGCCGACAAGCTCAGCCCCTCATTCTCGCACGAAATTGACGGCGATCATTGCACGGTGTCGGCGCTACGCCAATCGTTGGCTGCGGCTTATCCCGCGCTTGCCACGGATATGGCCAGCACTCGGGTGCGCGCCTGTGTTGACGAAGTGATCGTGAGCAATGACACGACCGTGACTGCGGGGCAGGTCATCGCCTTTTTCCCGCCGGTATCGGGCGGGTGAATGTGGCCATCGCCGTGATGCTCGCCGAAGCACCGTTTGATCCGGGTGAGGAACTTAGCGCCTTTTGCGAGGGCAGCACGGGCGATGGTGCGGTGGTGAGTTTCGTCGGCCTGACGCGGGGGCAAGCGGCGAGCGGCGGCGAAGTGGCGAGCCTGACGCTCGAAAGTTATCGCGGTGTTACGCTCGCTTCGATGCGCAGCATTGCCGACGATGCGGCCACGCGCTTTGCGGTTAGCGCTATCCGCGTTGTCCACCGCGCGGGCACGATGCAGCCGGGCGAGCCTATCGTGTTTGTCGCGGCATCATCGCCACATCGCCGCGCCGCATTCGATGCCGCCGACTATCTGATGGGCCGCCTGAAAACCGAAGCTGTTTTCTGGAAACGCGAGGATGGCGCGGGTGGCGCGCGCTGGATTGAGCCAAGCGACGATGATGTGCGTGACGCAGAGCGATGGGATTGAGAGGGCTTTTCAGGCGGTGCCAACACCCCTAATGTCCGCGCAACATTATTATACAGGCCAAATGACAAAGGAGAGTCGTGTGCGGCAGATCGATCATTTGATTTCGGGCGGTAGTGGTGCTTCCGCGACCCGCACCGGAGACGTGTTTGACCCGAATAACGGCACGGTGCAGGCGCGCGTGCCGCTGGGCGATGCCATGGTGCTGGAACGTGCAGTTACGGTCGCGCTCAATGCGCAACCGACCTGGGCGGCCACTAACCCACAGCGCCGCGCGCGGGTGATGTTTGAGTTTAAGCGGCTGGTCGAGGCGAATATGCAAAGCCTCGCCGAATTGCTCAGCAGCGAACATGGCAAGGTGATTGCCGACAGCAAGGGCGATATTCAACGCGGGCTGGAGGTGATCGAGTTTTGCTGCGGCATCCCCCATATACTCAAGGGCGACTATACCCACGGCGCCGGGCCGGGGATCGACGTTTATTCGATGCGCCAGCCCATCGGCATCGGTGCTGGCATCACCCCGTTCAATTTTCCGGCGATGATCCCGCTGTGGATGTCGGGTGTCGCGATTGCGTGCGGCAACGCCTTCATCATCAAGCCCAGCGAGCGCGACCCCAGCGTCCCCGTCCGCCTCGCCGAACTGTTCCTTGAGGCTGGGCTGCCCGATGGTATCTGTCAGGTTGTCCACGGCGACAAGGAAATGGTCGATGCGATCCTCGACCATCCGGCAATTGGCGCGATCAGCTTTGTCGGCTCGTCGGACATCGCACACTATGTTTACAACCGCGGTGTGGCCAACGGCAAACGGGTGCAGGCGATGGGCGGGGCCAAGAACCACGGCATCATCATGCCCGACGCTGATATGGACCAGGTGGTGAACGACCTGTCGGGCGCGGCGTTTGGCTCTGCTGGTGAACGCTGTATGGCGCTTCCCGTCGTGGTTCCGGTGGGCGATGAGACGGCGGAGCGGCTGCGCGAGGCGATGATCCCCGCGATGGCGGCGCTGCGGGTCGGTGTCTCAACCGATGCGGACGCGCATTACGGCCCGGTGGTGACGGCGGCGCACAAGGCGCGTGTCGAGGGGTGGATCCAGACCGGGGTTGATGAGGGCGCCGAGCTGGTCGTCGATGGCCGCGGGTTCACCCTGCAAGGGCATGAGCGCGGCTTTTTCATCGGCCCGTCGCTGTTCGATCATGTGAAGCCGCACATGCAAAGTTACCGCGAGGAAATCTTCGGACCCGTCCTGCAAATCGTCCGCGCCGAAAGCTTCGAGGAGGCGCTCAGCCTTCCCAGCCAGCATCAATATGGCAATGGCGTCGCCATATTCACCCGCAACGGCCACGCCGCGCGCGAATTTGCGGCGCGGGTCAATGTCGGGATGGTCGGCATCAATGTGCCGATCCCGGTGCCCGTCGCTTATCACACATTTGGCGGGTGGAAACGCAGCGCGTTCGGCGACACCAACCAGCACGGCATGGAAGGGGTCAAGTTCTGGACCAAGGTCAAGACCGTGACCGCGCGCTGGCC
>JBEBJX010000083.1:0-8518 GCA_040079655.1 Sphingopyxis sp.
CGCCCACCCCGATCATCACGCCGATCATGCGGATCATGCCGATCATAAACCCGGATTTTTCGTCCGATGGTTCATGTCCACCAACCACAAGGACATCGGCACGCTATACCTGATCTTTGCGATTTTTGCCGGGGTTGTCGGCGGTGCATTGTCGGGGCTGATGCGGCTCGAACTGGCCGAGCCAGGCATCCAATATCTGCCGTGGTTGGCGGAAACACTGGGCGGCGCGGGTGATGCGACGGCCGGCAAACATATGTGGAATGTGATGATAACGGCACACGGCCTGATCATGGTATTTTTCATGGTTATGCCCGCGATCATTGGCGGTTTCGGCAACTGGTTTGTCCCGATCATGATCGGCGCGCCGGACATGGCCTTTCCGCGGATGAACAATATCAGTTTCTGGCTGACCTTCGTTGCCTTTTGCATGTTGTTCGGGTCGATGTTCGTGCCCGGTGGCTCTGGCCTTGGTGCCGGAACGGGCTGGACCGTCTATGCCCCGCTATCGACCAGCGGATCGGCAGGGCCAGCGGTTGATATGGCTATTTTCTCGCTTCATCTTGCGGGTGCGGCCTCGATTTTGGGTGCGATCAACTTTATCACCACCATTTTCAACATGCGCGCTCCGGGCATGACGCTGCATAAAATGCCGCTGTTCGTATGGTCGGTGTTGGTTACCGCATTCTTGCTTCTGCTCGCGCTTCCCGTGCTGGCTGCGGCAATCACGATGTTGCTGACCGATCGTAACTTCGGCACGGCATTCTACGATGCGGCTGGCGGCGGTGACCCCGTGCTCTACCAGCATCTATTCTGGTTCTTTGGCCACCCCGAAGTGTATATCATGATCCTGCCGGGCTTTGGCATCATCAGCCAGATCGTCTCGACCTTTTCCAAAAAGCCGGTGTTCGGTTATCTCGGCATGGCTTATGCGATGGTCTCGATCGGCGTGGTCGGTTTCATCGTCTGGGCGCACCACATGTTCACCGTGGGTATGAGCGTTAATGTCAAAATGTATTTCACCGCCGCGACCATGGTGATTGCGGTGCCGACAGGTATCAAGATTTTCAGCTGGCTTGCGACCATGTGGGGTGGCTCGCTGAGCTTTAAGACGCCGATGATGTGGGCGCTCGGTTTCATCTTCATGTTCACCGTTGGCGGTGTAACGGGCGTTGTGCTGGCCAATGGCGGGGTCGATCAGAACTTGCACGACACTTATTATGTCGTCGCGCATTTCCACTATGTGCTTAGCTTGGGCGCGGTGTTTGCGCTGTTCGCGGGCTTTTACTACTGGATCCCCAAAATGTCGGGGCGGATGTATAGCGAATGGCTCGGCCAGCTGCATTTCTGGATATTTTTCATCGGCGTCAATGTGATGTTCTTTCCGATGCACTTCCTGGGGCAACAGGGCATGCCGCGGCGTATTCCCGATTATACGCTGGCCTATGCCTATTGGAACAAGGTCGCCTCGATCGGCTATGCGATCATGGGGGTTGGCGTGCTGATCTTTTTCGTCAACGTCTTTTACACGCTGTTCGCGGGCAAAAAGGCGGGCGACAATCCATGGGGCGAAGGCGCGAATACTTTGGAATGGACATTGTCCAGCCCGCCGCCCTTCCACCAGTTCAACGATCTGCCAAAGATTGTCTGACACGATGGCGCGGTCGGCTGCCATAGGAGGAATGGCGATCGGCGCGTCCATGCACGGCTATGATTGACAATCCACCTGTTGCGCGAGACAGCGCCGTGCTGGCTATGCCCGCTGATTGGCGCGATTTCCTGGCGTTGACCAAACCGAGGGTGATGAGCCTCGCGATCTTTACCGCGCTGTGCGGGATGCTGGTCGCGCCTCATGCCATCCACCCGACGCTGGGGCTGGCGGCGATCATCGCGATTGCGCTGGGCGCGGGGGCGAGCGGCGCGCTCAACCAATGGTATGAGGCCGATGTTGACGGCAAGATGCGCCGCACCGCATCACGGCCACTGCCTGCGGGCCGGATGGAACGCGCGTCGGCGCTGCATTTCGGGGTGGGGCTCGGCATATTCGCGGTGCTGCTCTTGGGCGTGGCGACCAACTGGCTGGCCGCTGGTGCCCTCACCGTCTCGATCCTCTATTATCTGTTCGTCTATACGATGTGGCTGAAGCCGCGCACGCCGCACAATATTGTCATCGGTGGGGCGGCCGGGGCTTTTCCGCCACTCATCGGCTGGGCGGCGGCGATGGGGGATTTAAGCTGGGGATCGGGCATTGCGCCGTCGCTGCCATGGCTCATGTTCCTGCTGATATTCCTGTGGACGCCGCCACATTTCTGGGCACTGTCGCTGTTCGTGCGCACCGACTATGCCAATGCGGGCATCCCGATGTTGCCCGTTGTGGCGGGCGAAGCGGTGACTAGGCGGCAGATTTTGCTCTACACGCTGCCCATGGCGGCGGCGGCTATCGCGCCCTGGTGGCTCGGGCTTGCGGGCGTGCTTTATGGCGTGACGGCGATTGTGATGACAGCGTTATTCCTTGGGTTGGCGGCGCATGTTGCGTTGCGGCGCGCGCAGGAAGGCGACGCGATGCGCCCTGAAAAACGGCTGTTCGCTTTCTCGATCGCCTATCTCTTTGCTTTGTTTTCCGCCATTATATTGGACCATTGGATCATTGCGGCATGACACAAGAACCGATTGCGACAGCGCTCCCGCTGGACGCGCCCTCATTGGACGCGCCCTCATCGGACATGCCCCCCTTTGACATGCCCGAATATCGCAGGCGGCAGGTGGCGCGCACCCGGGTCATGGGACTGGGGCTGCTGGCACTGGCTGTGCTGATTTTCTTTGTGACCATCGCTAAAATGGGATTGGCGCATTGACGCATGCCGCCGCCACACTGCCGCGTCGCAACGCGCGCACCGCGCTGTTGGCGGGGCTTCTCGCGGTGGCGATGGTCGGCCTTGGTTTTGCGGCTGTGCCACTTTACCGCCTGTTTTGCCAGGTCACGGGTTTTGCCGGAACCACGATGCGCGTCAGCGAGGAACAGGCAGCCAATGTTCAAGTGGTCGACGGGCAAACTATTTCGGTCCGCTTCGATTCGAACGTTTCGCCCGGGCTGCCATGGACATTCCGGCCCGAACAATCGCGTGATACACTGAGCATCGGTGCGCGCGACATGATGATATTTGTTGCCCGCAACCTGTCTGATCGCGCGGTAACGGGCAGTGCAACTTTCAATGTGACGCCCAGCCAGGCAGGGCCATATTTTACGAAAATCCAGTGCTTTTGCTTTACCGAGCAGCGACTGGAGCCGGGGCAGGAAGTGCGCATGCCGGTGGTCTATTATATTGACCCCAAAATCCTTGATGACCCTAGTGCCAGTGCGGTGCGCGAAATCACATTATCATACACATTCTTCCCTGTGGACGAAGCCGACACAGGTAGTTAAGGGCAGGGCAGTAACATAAAGGGGATATTCGTCATGGCGGGTGCCAAGAACCATGATTATCATTTAGTCGAACCCAGTATCTGGCCATTGATTGGCTCTTTCGCTGCGCTGACCATGTTTGGCGGGCTGGTTGCGTGGATGCACGACGCGAGCGTCGGCCCGTGGATATGGGGCCTTGGCATTGCGGGTATTCTCGCGACCTTCTTTTTCTGGTGGGCCGACGTTATTCGTGAAGCGCACAGCGGCGACCATACACCAGTGGTCCAGCTCCACCTGCGCTATGGTATGATATTGTTCATCGCGTCCGAAGTGATGTTCTTTGTCGGCTGGTTCTGGGCCTGGTTCGATTTTTCGCTCTTCCCTGTGGCGCTCGAACATGTTGAGGGGGTTACCAATAATCTGACGGGAGAGGATGGCGCAATTGCCCTGATGGCGTGGCCACCCAAGGGGATAGAGGTGATTAGCGCCTTTGACCTGCCGCTCATCAACACGCTGATTCTGCTTTGCTCTGGCACCACCGTTACCTGGGCGCATCACGCGCTGCTGCATGGTGATCGCAAGGGGCTGATCAACGGACTGTGGATCACGATCCTGCTCGGCATGCTGTTCACCTCGATCCAGGCCTATGAATATGCGCATGCGCCATTCCCCTTTGGCGGGCTGAACTATGGCTCGGCCTTTTTCATGGCGACGGGGTTTCATGGCTTTCATGTGCTGGTCGGCACGATATTCCTGATTATCTGCCTGATCCGTTCCTATAAGGGCCATTTCACACCGCAACAGCATTTCGGGTTCGAAGCCGCCGCTTGGTATTGGCATTTCGTCGATGTCGTGTGGCTGTTCCTGTTCATAGTTGTCTATGTCTGGGGCGGTTGGGGCGCGCCGGTCCACGGCGGATAGCTGCACACCATGGATGACCCTTCATCCGCGCTAATAAAAGGGCAGCCCGGATTAGCGCAGGCTGCCCTTTTCGGTTTTTGCCCGGAATGTGGCGCGCGCACCATGTTCAGCAGGGTTGGGTTTTTGGGCGTGGTGCGTTTTGCCGATAAATGCGGCGCGTGCGGGCTCGATTATTCTGGCTATAATGTCGGTGATGGCCCAGCCGCTTTGATCATCATGCTGGTTGGCGCGATAGTGGTTGGGGGGTCGATCGCCCTGCAACTATCGCAACATCCGCCGTTCTGGCTGCACATCTTGCTGTGGGGGCCCATTTCCATCGTGCTGGTTGTGGCTTTGTTGCGCGTGGCAAAGGCGGCGCTGCTGATAACCGAACATCGTCGCCAGGCGCGGGACGGGCGGCTGGAAAAATGAAGCGCGTGCCCCTCATCGCGACCATCATTGTCCTGGGCGCGATGGCGGTGATGGTAAAACTCGGGCTTTGGCAGTTGGCGCGCGCCGATGAAAAGGCGACGCTGTTGGCGCACTATGAGCGGGCATTGGCGTTGCCCGCGCTCGCCCCGTGGCCCGAGAGCGGAGAGGGCGATCACCTTGTCCGCCGGGCGATGGATTTTCGCCAGACCGCAGTCGATTGCGCGCGGGTGTCGCGCATCGATGCCGTCTCTGGCCGTAATGCGAGTGGGGAGGCGGGCTGGGCGCATATCGCGCATTGCGAGACGGCGCAGGGATATCGGATGGCCGAAGTGGTGCTGGGCTGGTCCGATACGCCGCAATCACCCGCCTGGACGGGGGGCAGGGCGCGCGGCACCTTTCGCCTGACCGGGCAATATGCCGCCAGGGTGATTGCCGATCCGCCGCTTGCGGGGCTTGGCGCCAATGCACGGCCTGACCCGGCAGATGTGCCTAACAATCACCTCGCCTATGCGGTGCAATGGTTCCTGTTCGCACTCGCGGCGGGGGTGATATACCTGCTGGCATTGCGCAGAAGGTGGCGCGACGCGCTTCCATCTTGAGCAAAGTCGCATTAAGCGTTTTTCACCATGTTGTATCAATCCACCCGCGGCGCTTCGTCGCTGCTCAATTTCCGCGATGCCACGCTGGCGGGGCTTGCGCCCGATGGCGGGCTCTATCTGCCGCAAAGCTGGCCACAATTCAGTGCCCAGGAGATTTCAGACCTAGCGGGCTGTGACTATGCCGAAACGGCTGCGCGGGTGCTCGCGCCATTTGTCGGTGATTGCCTGTCGGGCGAGGAATTGCGCGATTTAACCCGCGCGGCCTATGGCGCATTTTCGCATGATGCTGTGACACCATTGGTCCAGCTTGATGCGCGGCACTGGTTACTGGAGCTGTTCCACGGGCCGACGCTGGCGTTCAAAGATATTGCGCTGCAATTGCTCGGGCGGTTGTTTGAGCGCTTTCTCTCCGGCACCGACACTCGCCTCACCATCGTTGGCGTGACATCGGGTGATACCGGATCGGCGGCGATCAATGCGGTGGTGGGCCGCGCGCAGATTTCTATCGTCATGCTCCACCCAGCGGGGCGCGTGTCCGAGGTGCAGCGGCGACAGATGACGACGGTGCTGGCAGACAATGTCCATAACGTCGCTATCGGCGGCAGTTTCGACGATGCGCAGGCAATGGTCAAACGCATGTTCGCCGACCCAGCGGTGACGAGCCAGCGCAGTCTGTCTGCCGTCAATTCGATCAACTGGGCGCGGTTGGCGGCACAGCTGGTCTATTATTTCTATGCCGCCGTCCGCCTTGGCGCGCCCCATCGCCAGGTCGCATTCAGCGTGCCGACCGGTAATTTTGGCGATGTATTTGCGGGTCATGTCGCCGCGCAAATGGGCCTTCCCATAGCAAAGTTGATTGTTGCGACCAATGTCAACGACATCCTCCATCGCGCGCTGAGCACAGGCGATTATAGTGCGGGGACGGTTGTGCCCACCGCAACACCCAGCATGGACATTCAGGTCAGTTCCAATTTCGAACGGTTGCTGTTCGACGTTGGCGGGCGCGATGGCCCCGCGCTGGCGGCGCAGATGCGCGGGTTCGAGGCGTCTGGCACCATGCAACTGACCAACAGCCAGCGAACATGCGCAGCCAGGCTGATGTCCAGTGCGCGGATTGATGGCGAGGCGATGGCTGGGGCGATGCGCTGGGCGTGGAGCCAAGCCGGACAGTTGATCGACCCGCATACGGCGGTGGGTCTGGCGGCGGCGCTTGATGACGGGCTGGATCCCGCCATTCCCATGGTGACATTAGCCACCGCGCATCCGTGCAAATTTGGCGACGCGGTCTTGGCTGAAACTGGTCAGGTGCCGCCGCTGCCCGCACGGCTTGGCAATATATTCGAGGCCGAGGAACGCTATACGCAACTTTCGGGCGATTATGCCGAAGTGCGTGATTATGTGCTGAAGGTCACGTCCCCGTGACATCGCGCCGCGCATTACAAACGCTTAGCGGCGCGGCCTGGGACGATTTTGGCCTGATTGATAGCGGCGATGGCTACAAGCTCGAACGCTATGGCCCCTATCGTTTCATTCGCCCCGATGCCCAGGCGCTGTGGTCGCCCGCGCTTGATGAATGGGATGCCGACGCGCGTTTCGTCCCCGCATCGGACGAGGACGGCGGCGGGCGATGGGCGTTTGATCGTCCTGTCCCGCGCGATGGCTGGACGTTGAAATGGGACGATGTGACATTTAATGCGCACTGCACCCCTTTTCGACATCTTGGGTTTTTTCCAGACATGGTGCCCGTTTGGCAGTGGTTGCGCGGGCAATTGGCGGGGGTGGAAGCGCCGCAATTCCTCAACCTGTTTGGCTATACGGGGGTGGGTAGTCTGGCACTAGCCAAGGCGGGGGCGCAAGTCGTTCATGTCGATGCGTCGAAAAAATCGGTGGCACAGGCGCGCGACAATGCGGCGCTTTCTGGGCTGGTTGACGCACCGATCCGCTGGATTGTTGACGATGCGGTGAAATTTACCGCGCGCGAAGTGCGGCGGACAAGGCGCTACGACGCTATATTGCTCGACCCGCCCAAGTTTGGGCGCGGGCCCGATGGCGAAATGTGGCGGCTCGAGGAGCATCTGCCCGGGCTGATTGCCGATTGTGCGCGGTTGCTCGATGCGCAATCGAAATGCCTGTTCCTTACCGTTTATGCGGTGCGGATGTCGGCGCTGGCGCTGCGCGAATTGCTGGCCCAAGCCTTTGCGGAGCATGGCGGCGTGGTTGAGGCGGGCGAGCTGGCGATTGTCGAGGAAACGCGCGGGATAGAGCTCCCTACCGCGATTTGGGCGCGCTGGAGCAGGGCTTAGGGTCGCCGGCCCTAAACCTCGCGCGCGCCCTATCCGCCGACGCGCGCCAAAAAGGCATTGCCTTCAGCAGTAAAAGTCATGCCATCGGAAGTGATTTTATTCTTGTTGTTGCCGACGACCAAATGATTGAGCGCAATGGACACCGCAGGATGGGCCTCGATTGCATCAGTCAATGCCAACAGCTCCGGCAAATAATTGGGGTCGGTCTCTTCGTTCTGGTTGCCATATTCGGTGATCCACAGAGCGCGATTACCGAGGTTGGTTTGGGCCAGGATTGCATCAAAATCAGCCATTCGCGCCAGGGCTGTGCCACCCACTGGAATATAGATGTGCATGGTCCAGGCATCGATGGGCGCGGTTACCAAAGCCAATACATCGCGGTTCCAGTTCTGCCCACGGGCATTCTGGCCGCCCACCTCTCTGGCAAAAAGAACGGCGGCCACCTTTGCGTTGGGGAAAGAGTTTTTGAGCGCGGCTGTCCATAGATTGACTTCGCGCCCGTATTCGGCGCCGGTCGGGAAACGGGCGATATATTCGTCATCCTGAGCATAAATCTCGTTACCAAGTTCGATGTGAGTGATCGCAACGCCCAGCCGTTGTAATTCTGTGAGCATCGCAATTTGATCGTCAAGGCGTCCGAAAATAATGTCGAGCACGATGGTGAATTGCGCGCCTGTGGCGTCGGCCATCCTTTTTACATCGGGAAGAAAATGGACATTGCTTGATACGCGCCGCGTCGTTTTCCCCAGGCGCCAATCCCAGCCATGCGACAATGTACCGCCGGGAAAGCGCAGCATTTGCGGGCGCAGTTGGCGGAATTTGCCCGTCATGCCCGCCGTATCGAGCGAGGGGACAAACGCCCAATTTTGATTGAAGCCCTTAAT
>JBEBJX010000084.1:0-8374 GCA_040079655.1 Sphingopyxis sp.
GGTATAACCGGTTTCGATAGTGATGGCGCGCATGGCGTCTGCGGCGCGGCCTGATGGACGCATGGGGGATTCTCCTATGATTGTATTGGCGCGCGTGTAACGCCGCCCCGCCCGATTGGCCAGATGGCATTTCATCGCCGGTTCAGCTTTGGAGCGACAATATCCATCCGAACAGTCAAAAAGGTGCGCTATGAAAAAAATCCTGATCTGCTTTGCCCTCGCCGCAACATGCGCCGCAACATCCACCGCAATCCTGGCCCAGCCGCCTATCGCATCAACAAAGGGCGGCGTGGTGATAGACCCGGGTTATTGGTTCGAACATATCGAGGGGCACCGCGTTGCCCCGTGGGGGGCGGGCGAGGATTATCGCTGGTTATTGGATGATTGGGGTCGGGGAACCATCTCTGTGCCATCGGGCGATGCTGAACACCCAGGAGCAATGCGCAATGCGCCATTCACTCTTTCTGCGGCACAGCTCGATCGCTTTGCCAGGCTGATGGAACAGTTCCGCGACGCTACCTATGACGAGGGTCTATGCGCATCCGACCAAGCGCAAGAAATTGTCACCTGGAACTATGGCGGGCAAAGCGGCATGGCGACGTTCGACCATGGCTGTACCGATGCGCGGGCGCGTGCGAAATGGGCCCTGCTCAATCAAGCGCTCAACATCTTGCGACAGGCGGCGGGCGCACTTCCCACTTGAGCGCGGCGCACGACACGTTAGATTAGGGCTATGACGCCTACCCCAATCAATGACCTGACCATCCGTGCGCGCGACATTTTTTGCATGGTCGTTGAGGCGTATATTGACGAGGGGCAGCCGGTTGGCTCGCGGACGATTTCGCGCCGTTCGCCGCTCAACCTCTCGCCCGCGTCAATCCGTAATGTCATGCAGGACCTGGAGGAGGCAGGGCTGCTCGCCGCGCCACACACCAGCGCGGGCCGGGTGCCAACTGAAATGGGCCTTCGCCTGTTCGTCGATGGCATGATGCAGGTGGCCGAGCCAAGCGCCGAGGACCGCGCGCAGATTGAGGCCAGCTTGCTGGGCGGCACCACCGCTGGCCCAATCGAGGCCGCGCTGGCCAACGCCACCGCCGCACTGTCCGGCTTGTCGGCCTGTGCTGGCTTGGTGCTGGTTCCGGGGCAGGAACGTATCCTCAGACAGGTCGCCTTTGTGCCATTAAGCGCGGCACAGGCGCTGGTGGTGCTGGTGGGGCAGGATGGCAGCGTTGAAAATCGTGTTATCAGCCTGCCGCGCGGTCTAAACCCCAGCGCCCTCATTGAGGCGGGCAATTACATCACCGCCACCTTGTCGGGCATGACGCTGGCCGAAGCTCAGGCGCGGTTGCGCAGCGACATGGCGGGAACGCAAATCGCGATGGACCGCGCGGCGGCGCGGCTCGTCGAGCGCGGGCTGGCGGTGTGGAGCAATGATGGCGATGATCGTGCGGTGTTAATTGTGCGGGGGCAAGCCAATTTGATCGATGATACCGCGAGCGGCGACATCGATCGGGTGCGGCAATTGCTCGATGAGCTTGAAACCAAGCAGGAGATTGCCCATCTGCTGTCATCGGCCGGAGACGGAGCATCGACGCGGATCTTCATCGGATCCGAAAACAAGTTGTTTGCGCTGTCTGGCTCGTCGGTGATCGCCGCCCCTTGGCGCGGGGCCGATGGTCGGCTAGTGGGCGTCGTTGGGGTCATCGGCCCGACGCGGCTCAACTATGCTAGGATTGTGCCGATGGTCGATTTTACCGCGCAAACCCTGTCAAAGCTTATGCGATGACAGCAACAGGAACGTCAAAGCTTATGCGGTGACAGCAACAGGAACGCCAAGGCTGATGCGATGAACGAACAAGAAAGCGAAGAAAAACAAGTGACGAACGTGAATGACATTGCCGATGAGGCCGCCGCCGAAGCGATCAGCGAAGCCGCAGACGAAGCCGCCGCCGCAGCACAAGCCGCGATCGAAGCGGCGCTGGCCGCCGCACAGGCCGAGGCGCTCTATGCCAAGGCCGAGGTGCAAAATGTCCGCCGCCGCGCCGAAAAAGAGGTGGCCGATGCCCATGCCTATAGCGCGACCAAGTTCGCCCGCGACATTTTGACCGTTGCCGACAATATGGCCCGCGCGCTGGGCAGCATTCCCGCCGAAGCGCGCGAGGATGAGGCGTGGAAGGGCCTCGTCACCGGTCTCGAAGCGACATCGCGCGAACTGGCGAGTGTGTTTGAGCGCCACGGCATCAAGCGGATCGAGACAATCGGCCAGCCGCTCGACCCCAATGCGCATCAGGCGATGATGGAAATCCCGACCAATGAGGCCGAACCCGGCACCATCGTTCAGGAAATTCAGGCCGGATACCGGATCAAAGACCGGCTGCTGCGACCAGCGTTGGTTGGTGTGGCAAAAGCGGGGTAGTGATATGTTGCAGTTGATTGATCGATCATAAGTCTATGACATCGAGAAAATTACACCATCTGTTGGCGGATTTGGATATCCGGGCGCTACCGGCGGTACGGCAAGCTCGTGTCGAAACCGGCCACTTTGGCGAAGCGATTCCGGGAAGATTTTCGCATGCATCTTCGCTTGCGCAATGGCGGACACAATTAGAAAATGTGGCAACGGATTTGGTGAAGGGCGTGCTGCTCGAGATTATCTATACCGACGCAGCCGATGAAGTGACCAGCCGTCGGATCCATATTCACAGACTGCAACGCAACGATGGCAAACTTTATCTGTCCGCATATTGTCTGGAACGCGAAGCGTTGCGCCATTTCCGAATAGATAGAATCGATGAGGTAATAGTGCTCGGCACGGGCGAAGTGTTCAGCAGCGGCGCTGACTGGTTACAGTCGTTGGAAATAGCTGCGCCACCGATGCCATTGGCGAAAACACATCATGCACCGGCTTTGATCGGCGATTCACTACGGTTGTGGCACTTAGTGCGTGATCCGGCGATAGTCTTGATGTTTGCGGCACGGTGCGACGGCAAAGTTCACAACGAAGAACAGGCGGTTGTCGCCGAGTTTGCCCTATCAATTCTCGACGCCGTTGCGCCCGAAGCGACTGATTCCGACATTCGCGCCGCGTCACACATGGCTCTGTGTCTGTGCCCGGACGGTGACATGATGGTTGACGCAGTGGCAGCTATCTTGGAGCTTGGAAATACCGACGCCTTAGCGGCCCTGTGGCATGGCGTTGACCGCCTGATTACCGCAGACGGAAAACGGACTCCGCAGGAGCACGCATTCAAAGCGCGGTTGAAGGAACTAATTGCGCCAGAAGGGAATGGATTCCCGCCTGCGCGGGAATGACAATATGCAATCGGGTGATCGACGTTTCCGAGCAGCAATAGCATGTCGACGACGAAGCTTTGGTGCTGATAACCGCTCTCCGCGCCGCCTCTGCGTCTCAGCGCGACGACGCGGTCAAATCCGCCGCTGCGCTGGGTGACACCGACAAGCAGGCGCGGTTGCTGTAGGGTCGGCCTTCACACCAGCTCGTTGGCCACATCAACTTCGCGGACATGCCGTTTTTGCCGCGCGGTATCAACGAGGGTGCGCAATCGTTCGCGCCGCGCCGCCGCATTATCGATATGCCGCATCACCAGCGCGCCGCTGCGCGTTGTTTCGTCGCTCGAATCGACGCTGATCGTGCCGATGCCCGCCATCTGGTTGATGAGGGTGAAGTCGAGCCGCACATCCTTGACGCGGTATAGCTCGATCTCGTCGACGCTTTTGACGAGGACACCCTTGCGCAAAATCAGCCGATCCTCGCTCAGCTCATAGGTGATCATCAAATTGCGGACCCAAACTATGGCGATGATGAGCAAGCCGACCCCGACCAGGCACAGCAAGAGCGTGGCCCAGCCCGCAAGCGTGCCGCGCAGCCAGCCCCATGTCGAGGAGCGGAAACTGTCGATAATCTCTGGCATAGTCTGTCCTCTTGAATGTGATAGCATCCACATTAGCCGTTCGTGCTGAGCTTGTCGAAGCACAGTTATTACTTGAACGTAAAGAAAGGGCGACCCTTCGACAGGCTCAGGGCGAACGGGGGTGGGGATGGAAGTTATTCCGCACCGTGAAACGGCAATATCGCGCGATAGGCCGCTATGCTGGGGGCACCGGGGACAGTGCGCCGCTTGGACAGCAGGAAATAATGGCGGACAATCTCGGCCTGTTGCTCCAGCCCATAGCGCTGCAGCGGCCAGCCGGGTTTGAGCGTATAGCTGTAGCGGTCAAACGGCCAGCGCATAAGCACCAGAAACCAGCGGCCGCGCCTCTGCGCCTGCCACACGTGCGTCATTTCGTGGATGAACAGCCCCTGCCGTTCAACGGGGGTTTCGCAAAAATCATCGCAATATATGTCGCCATGCGGGTGAAAATGCAGGTGGCCCATCGGCGCCATGATGACACGTCTGGGCTGGAAAAACGCCCATTTGCGACGGCGGATTTCGACGCGGTCATAATCGATGTCATCGCCGAACACGCCGCGCGCCAGTGCAATTTCCCCGGCGGTCAGGGGCCGTGATGTGGCTTTGCTACTCAATGCCACTCTACTCAATGGTCATGGTCGCCATGGTCCATCGTGCTGTGGTCCACCTCAGCAGGTGCTGGATCGGGCGCAGGATCAGCGCTATCGTGCATCGGATGGTCGGGTATGGGCACTATGACGGGCCGCACCAAGATGGGCGGGAGCGGCGGCGGGGGTGGCGCTGCTTGGGCAGCCTGTTGCGGCGGGAATGCCAGCACCACCGATGCATCAGGACCATCGGCAAAATCGAGGTTGAGCGTGAGATTACCGCGCGTGCGCGCCGCATCGCTGATCCCGAACAGCATCACATGCTTGCCGCCCTGACGGAACATTACCTGTTCGCCCGCCGGAATAGGGAGCCGCGCGATCGGCTCCATCATCATCAAGCCGCCGTCCATCCGGCTTTCGTGCAGCTCCGCTCGCACAAGATCGCTCGACGACGCGCCGATCAGCACCGCGTCATTCGCCCCGCCGTTGAGCGTGAAATAGGCGGCGGAGGGCGCTGTGGGATTGGGGTTGAGCCGCACCGTCGCACCCGTTGCGGTAACATGTTCGGACAGCTCCACGCTCTTCGCAGGATCATGGCCATGGCCGTCACACCCCGCTAATGCAGTGCCGACAAGTAAAGGTAAAGCCACCAAAACGATGCGTCTAAACATGCGGAATCTCCATAGGGGAAGGGCGCGAACGGCTCTTGGCACGTCATAATCTGCAAGCTCGACATTGCCAATGCCTTGATGCCTCAAAAACGCTTCCTATATCCACGCTTGAGCATCGGGGGGATGCGCTGCGCATATGCATGATCATGTGTGACAGCCAGCCCCTGCTTTGTATGACATTTCAAATCGTTAGAGGGCAATATGGCAAAAGTTATCGGTATCGACCTTGGCACAACCAACAGCTGCGTTGCAGTGATGGAGGGAGGAAGCCCCAAAGTTATCGAAAATGCCGAGGGCGCGCGCACGACGCCATCGGTGGTCGCGTTCACCAAGGACGGCGAGCGATTGATTGGCCAACCCGCCAAGCGTCAGGCTGTGACCAACCCCGACAACACCATCTATGCGGTCAAGCGCCTTATCGGCCGCCGGTTCGACGATCCGATGACCAAGAAGGACATGGGCCTGGTTCCCTATGCCATCGTCAAGGGCAAGACCGGCGATGCGTGGGTCAAGGCATCCGACACCGATTACAGCCCATCGCAAATCAGCGCGTTCATCCTGCAAAAGATGAAGGAAACCGCCGAAGCCTATCTAGGTGAAACGGTCACACAAGCGGTCATCACCGTCCCCGCCTATTTCAACGACGCCCAGCGCCAAGCGACCAAGGATGCCGGACAGATTGCTGGCCTAGAGGTGCTGCGCATCATCAACGAGCCGACCGCAGCGGCGCTCGCTTATGGCCTCGACAAAACCGACAACAAGACGATTGCGGTCTATGACCTTGGCGGTGGCACGTTCGACATTTCAATCCTCGAGGTTGGCGACGGCGTGTTCGAGGTGAAATCGACTAACGGCGACACCTTCCTTGGCGGTGAAGATTTCGACACCAAGCTGGTCGAGTGGCTGGCGGACAAGTTCAAAGCCAAGGAAGGCATGGACCTGCGCGGCGACAAATTGGCGCTGCAACGACTGAAGGAAGCGGCGGAAAAGGCCAAGATCGAGCTCAGCTCGGCGCAGACAACCGAGATCAACCTGCCGTTCATCACCGCGCGGATGGAAGGCGGCGCAACAACCCCGCTCCACCTTGTCGAAACGCTGACCCGTTCGGACCTCGAAAATCTGGTCGATGACCTGATCAAGCGCACGCTTGAGCCGCTCAAAAAAGCGATGAAGGACGCGGGCCTCAAGACCGACCAGATCGACGAAGTGGTGATGGTCGGCGGCATGACCCGTATGCCCAAAGTGCGCGAAGTCGTTAAGGCCTTTTTCGGCAAGGAGCCGCATGTCGGCGTCAACCCCGACGAAGTGGTGGCGATCGGTGCCGCGATCCAGGCCGGCGTGCTGCAGGGCGATGTTAAGGATGTGCTGCTGCTCGACGTGACCCCGCTGAGCCTTGGCATCGAGACGCTGGGCGGTGTTTTCACCCGGATGATCGACCGCAATACCACGATCCCGACCAAGAAAAGCCAAGTCTATTCGACCGCCGACGATAATCAACAGGCGGTGACCATCCGCGTGTTTCAGGGCGAGCGCGAAATGGCCAATGACAACAAGGCGCTGGGCCAGTTTGACCTGGTCGGCATTCCCCCTGCACCGCGCGGCGTGCCGCAAATCGAGGTAACGTTCGACATCGACGCCAACGGCATCGTCAATGTCTCGGCCAAGGACAAGGGCACCGGCAAGGAACAGCAGATCCGTATCCAGGCATCGGGCGGCCTTTCCGACGCCGACATCGAACAGATGGTCAAGGACGCAGAAATCTTTGCCGAAGAGGACAAGGCGCGACGCGAGGGGGCCGAGGCCAAGAATAACGCCGAAAGCCTGATCCACACCACCGAACGCCAGCTCGCCGAACATGGCGACAAGGTGGACGGCGCGATCAAGAGCGGGATTGAAAGCGCGCTGGCCGAGGCCAAAACGGCTGTTGAGGGCGGCGACGCCGACGACATGAAAGCCAAGTCAAGTGCGCTTGCCGAGGTCGCGATGAAACTGGGCCAGGCGATTTACGAACAGGAACAGGCCAAGGCTGATGATAGCGCCGCCGATGCGCACGCAGCCGCGGCGGACGACGATGTTGTCGATGCCGAATTCTCTGAAGTTGAAGACGACAAGAAATAGATGCTTACGCGCCACGTTCTGAAACGGGGGGTAAATAGGGACTGTCCCTATTTATGGGTTGAATGCCATGTCAGTTGACGTCGATTATTACGAACTGCTCGAGGTCGAGCGAAACGCTGATGATGCGACGCTCAAACTCGCCTATCGCAAGCTGGCAATGCGCTTTCACCCCGACAAAAACCCTGGGTGCGATGTGTCGGAAGCCAAGTTCAAATCAATCAACGAAGCCTATGATATCCTGAAAGACCCGCAAAAACGCGCGGCTTACGATCGCTTCGGCAAAGCCGCATTCCAAAATGGCGGGCCGGGCGGCGGTGGTTTTGGTGGCGGGGATTTTGGCGATATAGGCGACATCTTCGAAACGATATTCGGCGGTGCCTTTGGCGGCGGAGCGCAAGCGGGGCGGCGCGGCCCGGCGCGCGGCGCAGACCTGCGCTATGACCTCGAAATCACGCTGGACGAGGCCTTCCACGGTAAAAGCGTGGACATTAGCATCGAAGTAGCGGCGGCTTGCGACCCGTGCAGCGGCACCGGTGCCAAGCCGGGCACCAGCGCATCGCGCTGTTCCACATGCGGCGGCGCGGGCAAAGTGCGCGCACAGCAGGGCTTTTTCATGGTCGAGCGCACCTGCCCGACCTGTTTGGGTGCGGGACAAGTCATCACTGACCCATGCACAAATTGCCAGGGCCAGGGCCGTATCAACCGCAAAAAAACGCTGACCGTCACCGTTCCTGCGGGTGTTGATGAGGGCACGCGAATCCGCCTGTCGGGCGAAGGCGAAGCGGGCGCACGCGGCGCTCCCGCTGGCGATCTCTATATCTTCCTCCACGTCAAAAACCATAGCGTCTTCACGCGCGAGGGGACGAGCCTGTTCACCGTCGTGCCGATCAGCTTCACCACCGCGTCATTGGGCGGCTGTGTGACCGTGCCTGGCCTCGACCGCAAAGATCACGAGTTTCGCATTCCGGCCGGCATCCAGTCGGGCAAACAACTCAGGATGCGCGGCGCGGGTATGCCAGTGCTCAATGGGCGCGGCGCGGGCGACATGGTGGTCGAAATCGAGGTC
>JBEBJX010000085.1:0-8140 GCA_040079655.1 Sphingopyxis sp.
CCGCAGCACCCTGCCTCGAAACCTTCACCCACCCCGCGCCATTGCTATCAATGTCGATCGCATAATCGCCGACCGCCAAAGCAAATGCAGCGCCTTCTGCCGGCAGGCCTTCTACACTCGTGATCGCGGAAACAGGAAACAGCGCCAGCCGTTGCCAATCGCCCTTAATGGCCTGTGTTTCACGCACTGATCGATCAACCAGAGCCAATCCGGTATATTGCTCGCACATCGCAGTCGCGCTGCGGATCAACCCCGCCAGCACAGCATCGTCAACCCCCGCACCCATGCGTAAAAATGCCCGCGCTTCGGCAATTGTTGCCGCAATTGGCAACGCCCCCTGCTCGACCCCGCTCATCAGCGTTGCTCCACGCGCAGCACCAAGCTACGTTCGTCAACCTGTCCGTCGGATAATGTCACACGGTTCGTGACGCGATAGATCGTGCCCTCAATCCCGCCAGATAATGTCGCGCTAGTGCGCACAACATCGAATGTATGCGCATCAACGGCAATGCCGCCGCCATGGTTGGGATCAATAGTCCAGCTGCTGTTCGCCAGGAATTGCCCATCGAGATAGGCGGCGTTCCAATCGAACGCATAGTCGATCCGGCTGCCCGGATCCTTGATCATCAGGGTCATCATATATCTCCGATTGTCGGGGGATTTATCTTTGCGGCTTCATAGATCGCTCACCGCGAAACGCCCGCTGCGCACCTTCGCTACGGCTGCCGGCGCCAGCGGGGCGGGGGCCGCCCCACTCGCTTGGGGATTGGCGCAAGCCCATATCGCCAATGGCACGCGAAGAAATAGGTGAACCTATCATGGGGTGGTTCCGATTGCGGCAGCCATTGTGGCGATGAGAAATAGCGCCAACTGATCGGTGCGCACTCCGTAACGGCTCAACTTGCGTCGTTTGTCCTTTTCATCGCGCCATTCGTCCCAACACAGGAAGGCATAGGGCGTTTTGCCGGGCTTGCCGTTCTTGCCAATCGGGTCCACCAAGCCATGCTTGGCCATGATGCCCCACACCTGTTGCGCTTTGACCCCGCAATGCATCCGCGCGCCGCCGTCATTGGCACCTGCGCCCTTTTCCTCCACCGCATCATTCCACTGGAATAGGCCGATGCACGCAGCAATCTCATTTGCCGCCGCCATCTCGGCCTCGTTCAACGCGCCGCGCCATGTCTTTTCGCGTTCATCCGATGTGTTGATGGTGCCTGTCGCGGCATAAACTGTTGACCAGCGAAAGGCAGCAGTGCCAAAGGACTGGCTATTGTCGGTCCCGGGACGCAGAATGCCATTCCATTCGAGCCTCAGCCTTTCATCTAGTCCGTTGGTCAAAGCGTTAGTTAGTTTGAAGGACAGAAACCCTGCGGCACTGGCCCCGTTACCTGTCCCCTGCAATGCACCCTGTATTGCGGCAAAGGTCACCGCGTCTGCCCCAGAATATTTCCCAGAGAATCCAAGGATAGGGCCAATACCGAATGCTGCGGCTTCGCTGGAAACTATGTTTGCCGTGGTTACCGCTGGGATAGCAAGGCCATTCGATGCCGCCGCACCGCGCACATCCAACAGATTAGTGGGTGTGGTCGTGCCAATGGCAATAGCGGTTGTGGCGTTGAGCGTGGTGGCGCTCACGCTTGCGCGGGTGGTTGCACCAATAGTCACGCCATTGATGGTTCCGCCTGCCAGCGCCACCGCGCTCGCGGCTTGGGTAGCCAGGGTGCCAAGGCCCAATGTCGAGCGCGCAGTGGCCGCACTGACATCGTCAACGAGCGTGGCCCCGAATGCGCTGACTTGGCTGTCATCGATTTTACTATCTAACGCTGTTTGCAGACCAGCAATGTCAGAGATGACTGGCGGCGCACCAACGGCGCTATACCAATTGGCCCCGACCGTCAGCGCCACAGTTTTCAACCCTATAGTGAAGGGCACTAGAGCACCGCCCGCCGAGGACGAGAAAATACTCACCCGCGCCAACTGTCCCTGAGCATTGATCTGGCCAATGCCCACCTCCCATTCGGCAGGCGTGCTTATACCGGCAATGGCGTAACAGAAATTGACCCCCGTGGGCACGGCGCTGGCAAAGCTTCTATGGCCAGGTAAGGCACCCGACAGCGCGAGTGCGCCAGTGCCAGTGCTGCTGCTCGTTTCGCGCACCAGATCGGCAAAATAATAGGATGGAATGGGCATCAACGCTGCTCCTGAAATTGGGGAAAACCCCCTCCCCACAGATGGGGAGGGGAAACGCAGGGCAGGATTAGCTCACGGAGAATTTCATCAGCTTGATCGCTTCACTATTGACCAATGCACCGCCAACACGCTTGCTCGCATAAAAATGCACAAACGGCTTATTAGTATAGGGGTCGCGCAGCACGCTGGTTTCGCCGCGATCGGCGATCACATAGGCGTTTTGGAAATTACCGAACGCAATCGCCATGCTATCCGCCGCAACGGCTGGCATGTCTTCGGCCTCTACCACTGGATAACCCAGCAAGCTGCCAGGTTGACCAACTGTCAAACCGGGCGACCAGATGAACGCCCCATCGGCAGTTTTCATCTTGCGGATGCGGCTCAACGTTTCACTCGCCATCACAAACACTGCGCCCTGACGATAGGGGGCTTTCAGCGCGTGAACCAGATCGATGAGCTTGTCTTGCGGGTTTGTGGCCACAAAAGCACCCGCAGCGCCCGCAGCAACATATTGGATCGTCCCGAATGGCCGCACACTATCAACAGCATTCGTAGCAGCATAAGTGGTGAAGCCCTTGGGCTGGTTCACACCCGTTCCAACAATGAACGCCGCCCCTTCGGCCCGGGCAAATTCACGCGCCACCTCGTCGGCCAACCATGCTTCAACATCGAACGCGGCATCATCAAGCATCGCCTGCGTCGCGGCAGGATTGGCATAGAGGTCACCCGTGGGCGGGACAATTTCGGCAAAGGTCGGCGTATTGCTGGCGGGGCGCGCCGCTGCTTCGCTTGCCCAGCCCGATGCCGCACCACCAACCGCAATAAGCTTGCGATAACCAGCAGAGCCAGTGCTCACCACATTGGCGATGGCGCGGATTGGCGAAATGGCCTTGAGCGTCGCATCTATTCTGGCGTCGATTTGCTGCGGAATGGCAAAGCCGCCTTCGGCACCCGTCGCACCCGAAAAGCTTTTCAGTTCCAACCCCGTATCAATGCCGCGGCGCAAATAGCGCTCGACAAATGCGGTGCGTGCAGGGTCAAAGGCGCTTTTTACGCCGTCGAGCGGCAATCGCGCAGACCTGGCATCACTGGCCTCAACCCGCGCCCGCAACCCTGCCATATCGGCCTGCAACATCGCAAGCGCTTCTGCGCCCACGCTCATGCTATTGACGTCTGCCGCCTCGGCCACGCCTTCTGCTTTCACTTCAATCATATACTTACTCCTTGTTAAACCTGGTTAAATGATGTGAGTGGCCCGCGCGCTCATTGACGAACGGGCGTTTACGGCTACGAAAGCGCGATAACCCGCGCTCCCGGTTGCATCGGGTTAGCGACAAGGCTGACCTCGATGACATCCAAAGCGGTTAATTCTCGGCAAGGCGCGCCGCCCCGTCCTGCCGGGCCATTATGCGCGGCGCGAACGCGGTATCCGAACGACAGGCCGCTGACCGCACCATTGCTCAGCATGGCTGCAACCTCGCGGGCGCACCCGCCCTGCGCGTCCACTCGCGCATCAATTCTCAGGCCCAGCCCGTCTTCGCGCACCGCCTCGACCGTGCCGATGCGCCGCTTCGGGTCATGTTGCCACAGCAAGGGCAAGGGTGCTCCCGCATCCGCAAAAGCGCCGCGGCGAATAATGTCGCCGCCGCGATCCGCAACGTCGAACAGCGCGGCATATCCACTGAATCTCATTTCAGCATTTCTCCAAAGCCGAGTTTCACCGCTATTCCGATCAGCAATAATGCGAGGCAGCCCCGCACAATCCAATCAATTGCGGCGCGCCAGGCGCTGCGTTTGGCGTCGCGCCACGCTGCCAAAAGCTCGCGCAATTCATGTATATCTTCGCGGGCATTTGGGTCAGTCAGCCCCAGCCGCTCCAGCGCGCGCTCCGCCCCCGCTTCGCTCGCTTGTTCCAGCAACGGGGCCAACACCGCGCGCGCTTGTGCGTGGGAAAGGTCAGAAAGTGACGCCGCATCTCCCCACGCCTCGTTCGGACTTTGAGATTGAATCGAGTGCGCGTCCCCGCTCATTCACCTTGCTCCTCTTGCTTTGGAGCAATGTCGAGCATCGCGCGCTTTTCCGCCTCGCTCAGGAATTCAGCGGCGCTGACCTGGTTCCACAACCGTTCGCGATCCTCGCTCAGCGCCGGCACATGATCGAGCGCAACAGTGATACGCCCCTCAACACCCCATGTTTTCAGCCCTTGCCGAAGGCTCGCTAATATCGCACCGTGCATCGGCAGCACAGTCTGCCGCCAAAATGCTTTCGATGCTTCGCGATAATTGGCATAGGTCGCATCCCCCGGGATACCAACCAGCATGGGCGGCACGCCAAATGCCATGGCAATGTCGCGCGCAGCGCTGTCCTTCAGTTTCAGGAAATCCATCTCGGCCGGGGTCATGCTGATCGCCTGCCATTTCAGGCCGCCCTCAAGCAGCATCGGTCGCCCGGCGTTGGCGCTCCCCTGAAATTGCGCCTCCATCTCAGATTTCAGCCGCTCAAATTGTGCAGCAGAAAGCGTCGCGCCCTTATCTGGCGTATCATAAACCAGCGCGCCCGATGGCCGCGCCGCATTATCAAGCAGCGCATGGTTCCATATGCCTGCGCTATTATGGATCGCCACGGCCTGTGCCGCCGCCGACAGGCAGCCAAGCCCATAATGGTCATCGAGCGGATTGACGTTATGGATATGCACGATGCTCGACCGGCCGAGCGCATCGCTGGCGTTCAGCCGCTGCGCCTGCCCGCCCAGCCGATAGGAAAAAGCAGCGGGCCACCCTTGCGCATCCATCTCGATGGCCACGCGTTCGGGCCGCAGCGCGTAAAGCTCGGAGGGGAGATCATCCGCACCCGCAGCCAAGTGGGAAAGGCCAGAGGAAAACGCCGCGCCTGGCAGCAGTTGCACATAAGCATTGCCATGTAGCATCAGATGCGTCGCCACCGTTTCGAGCAACACCTGTCCATCTGCGCGTTCAGAGATGAGCGCAGCAACGCGCGGGTCATCGATCAGCAGCGGTGCGCCCGCCACGGCTTCAGCCACCAATCGGCAACAGCGCATCGCTACCGGATTTTGCGCATAGGCGCTGCGAACTTGCTCCTCATAACTACGTGCCGACGGGCTGATGCTACGCGCATAAATGTCCCCCACCCGGCCAAGCGGGCGTGTGGACTGCGCTGGTTTACCATTGGGGAAAGCAAAGCTCCCCCCCAATCGCGCAGGTGATCTGCGCGACTTCATGCCGAATATGTTCATGTTATTGCTCCAAAAATCTATAGTTGGCAGCTACAGCGACCGCACCCTTGGCCCAACTCCCTTATTCTCCATCAGCGCGTGACATGCCCACACCAGCGCATCGGCGCGGTCGGGGGAACGCCCCGGCCCGGCATAGTCGCCACCCGCCATCATCCCGCAAAGCTGATCCTCTAGTTTCGCAAAAGAACCTATATGGCACACGCGGCCTGCGCCATAATGGATCGCAATCGGCTCTGCGCGCGCCGCCTTGCTGCGGCTGGCATGGACCATCACAACCGGCAGGTCGGGGTCAACCGCGTGCAGCACGCTTCTCACCATGTCGCCGCCATTATTGACCTCTGCCACCACGCGGTCGGCGCGCCACCGCGTCGCTGCGGCCACTACTGCGGCGGCCCAGCGCTCAGGGCTGGCATGTTCGACACTCTCGTCGGCGATCACGGCGTACCGAAAATTTTGTCGGCTTTGGTCAGAGCCGCCGCGCTCGCAGCCAAGTGGGAAAGGCGCACTTAAAAGCCCCACCACCACTATCCCGCATGCATCACCGCCCTTGCTTGCGGGGGGGTCCACGCCGATGACAACCCTTGTCAAGGCGTCTTCACCCAGGGCTTCGGCGTCGATCCGGCAGGCCTCCAATCCGCTGCGGGTCCATAATGCCCCGTCGACATCGGCAATCATTTCACCGCCAATTTCCTGTCGCCCCAGCATGGTTTCACCATAATTTGCCTCCATGGCCGCAATGAAACTTGGCGGAAGATTGTCGGCATTGGCGTGGGTCGCGCCGCCGCTGATAACCATATCGGGATAGGCCAGGATTTTTTTGATCAAGGGCAATGCACGCGGTGTTGTTGTCGCCAATACGCGCGGATGCGCGCCCAGCCGCATTCCCATCATCAAATTGTCCCATGCGGCTATCCCGCGCTTGCCATCATCGCCGATGCTCGCGCCCCATCGTGCTACTTCATCCGCCCAGGCATATTCATGTTGCGGCCCGCGCAAAGCCTCTGGCTCCGCAGCCGAATAGCATATCGCAACAGCCGACCCTGGCCAGATGATACGCCGCAAGGCTGGCTGGTATATTGGCTTGGGCAGCGAACCATATAGGTTTAATATTCCACTTTCGCCTTCGACCATCACATTGCGGACGTGATCGTGGCTAGCGCCGACCAGAGCGATACGAATACCGGGGTTCGCACGCGCTATGGCGTCAATCCACTCGGCCCCGGCACGGGTCTTGCCGAAGCCGCGGCCTGCCATCATCAGCCACAGCCGCCAATCGCCCTTGGGCGCCTGTTGCGATGGCCGCGCCGTCATCCGCCATTGCCGCAAGACTTTGGCCCACATCGGCTCGCCAACCAGAGCCCGCACTTGCGAAAAATCCGGCCGATACTCGTTGACGCGGCTGGCTAGTGATTGTTCCGTCATGCCATTAATTACCCGCCGACGGGGCGGCAGCTTGCTGTTCTGCAAGCATTTTTTCTATGACCTGCGCGATGGCATTCACCGTCAGGCTTTCAACTCTTGCGTCGAAACTTGCACGGTCTTTAGCGTCGCTACTATCGGCATTGGTTGCCAGTAATTCCAGCATCCGCTCGATTTCACGCAGCGATTGTACAGCGCATTGGCGGATCGTTGTCGTAACGCGGCCTGCGTCGGTCAGCTCGACCGTCTCGGTTGTTGTCGCGCCAAAACGCGCTTGTTCAACGGCACGCATCCGCAAATCAGCGACACCCTCCGCAAGCGCCTGCTCCCATCGGCGAGCGAAGACCTTGTCTTCGCGACGATACCTTCGCGCCGTAGTGGGTGGCAGCCCCGATATTCGCGAAGCTTGTGTGGCGTTGGAGCTGCCCGCCAGCGCTTCGATAAATGCATCCAAGCGTTTTTGACTGACCGCCGATTTATCGCGGCGCGTTGGCGCAACATGGGCACCAACACCGCCCCTCAATTGCGGATCATCTGATGCAATTGATTGCGCAGTGCGCACGGTGAAGGGCGGGCCAGCGGCCCTTTTTGGTATATGTTTGGACATGGAACAGCCCTTCGATGGGAAATTGATATTGCGACAGCTGCGGCTTAAACAGACCGAAAAAGATGGATAAGCGATGCATTAGATAGCCGTATCAGGCACGCATATTGGTTATGTGAAATTATCAAAAAGAGCCTATTTGGATTGCAATGAAAACCCTCTGCCTTTGATCACAGCAAAGCGCGTGCCCCACATCATAGGCCGTGAGCCAGAGCGACCTTTGCGGCACTTCGCGTGCCGCCGCCCCGACTCGCATTTCTTAACGATGAAGTAATTGTGCCATAACAGCGCGTCGCTGTCAACCATTTTGTGCCTATATGGTTATATTATTGCCCTCGTAGCATTCACCCGCCGTTCACGTGGTGCGCGGCAGCTTGCCACCTGGCTGGGCAGTGTGATAGCCATGTCCATGGCAAAGCGGGCACATCGCGCGGGCACATCGCGCGGGCACATCGCGCGGGCACATCGCGCAGCCAAAACGGGGGAATAGCAATGCACCGGATCAGGCTACTCGCAGCGTCGCTCGCCATCGCCGTCACACTGATTGGCAATGTTGGCCGCGCGCCATGCGCGCTCGCCAGCGGGCAGAGTGCAGATCAAGCGCCGCAACCAGCGGCAGCGCCGCCGTCGCCCGCGCCGCCGCCCGCGCTCGCACAAGCAACACCGGTTATCGT
>JBEBJX010000086.1:0-8014 GCA_040079655.1 Sphingopyxis sp.
GGCGTTACCTGCGTCCGAACAATTTCTCGATGTCGCCGTGCCCCAGCTTGACCCAGGTCGGGCGCCCATGGTTGCACTGGCCGCTATGCGGGGTCACCTCCATTTCGCGGAGCAGCGCATTCATCTCGGCCACGTTCAATACGCGGCCCGCGCGCACACTGCCATGGCATGCCATGGTCGACGCCACATGATCAATCCGCTCGGGCAGCGAAAGCGGGGCGTCATGCGCCGCCAGATCATCGGCCAAATCGGTCAACAGATGCGCGCTATCGACATTGCCCAGCGGTGCGGGCGTCGCGCGCACCAACATCGCGCCCGGGCCAAAGCGTTCGATATCGAGACCGAAGTTTGCAAGCTCGTGCGCCGCCGCTTCCAGCCTGTCGCACGCAGGCTCATCGAGCTCGACAACATCGGGGAGGAGCAACCTTTGCGCCGCAACACCGCTCGTCGCCGCGCCGCACCGCATCCGCTCGAGCACCAGCCGTTCATGCGCCGCATGCTGATCGACCAGCACCAACCCGTCGGTCGCCTCCGCGACGATATAGGTGGCCGCAACCTGCCCGCGCGCGACACCGAGCGGCGCGTCGATAGGCACTGGCATCGCCGCAACTTCAGCCAGACCCGCCACAGGTGCAATGGCGGTAAATCCATCAAAACGCCGGGTGACGTCGGCCACCTGCGCGCTATCATGATTTGGGATTGCCCAATCAAAGGCTGAGAGCGGCGATGGCGGGAGCGCGCTCCGCTCCTCGCTTTGCCAGCGCGCCATTGCGGCGGTGTCTGCGCCTTGCGTGCTTCGGTGCCCGGCGGCATCAATCGCATGACGCAGGCCAGAGACGATCATACCGCGCACCAGCTGTGGTTCGCGGAAACGCACCTCGGTTTTGGCAGGGTGGACATTGACGTCCACTTCCTCACCGGGAAGCTCGATGAACAGCGCCACCACGGCATGCCGATCGCGCGCCAGCATTTCGGCATAGGCCCCGCGCACGGCGCCGTTGAGCAAGCGATCCTTGACCGGACGCCCGTTGACAAACAGATATTGATGATCGGCAACCCCGCGGTTGAAAGTCGGCAACCCCGCTATGCCGCCAAGTCGCACAGGGCCGCGTTCCAGGTCTATCGTCACGGCGCTGTCGGCCAGCGCCCGGTCCGTCAGGGCCACGACGCGCGCCACCATGCTTTGCCCGGGTGGCACTGAAAATTGCATGCGCCCGTCATTTTCAAATGTAAAACCAACGTCTGGTCGCGCCATGGCCAGCCGTTTTGCGCAGTCGAGACAGGCCGCAAATTCGCTGCGCGCGGTGCGCAGGAATTTTCGTCGGGCGGGAACATGGGCGAAAAGCTCTGTGACACTGACCCGGGTGCCATGCGGAAGTGCCGCGGGAGCAATGGGCGACATTTTGCCGTTGTTTACGGTCAATGCCCAACCATCTGCACCCGCGACCCGGCTCTCCATTGTCACCCGGGCCACAGAGCCTATTGACGGGAGCGCCTCACCCCTGAACCCCAACGTCATCACCTGCTCAATCGCTTCATCGGGCAGCTTGGATGTTGCGTGACGCTCAAACGCCAGGGCCATTTCATCATGGGCGATGCCACAGCCGTCATCGGTTATCAAAATCTGATCGATGCCCCCGCCCACCAGCGAGATAGAGATGCGTCTGGACCCCGCATCAATGGCATTTTCGATCAATTCTTTCATCGCGCTGGCAGGTCGTTCGACAACCTCGCCCGCCGCGATACGATTTACTAACTTTTCGGGGAGCCTTCGTATTGACATAGCACTTATCCTAGCGCAGTCGAAGCCGAACTGCGACCCGTCGAGCCTTGTATTTTTCATGCCGACGACTAATCGCTAAAATAAATCACTATCATCAGGATCTGGATACCGAAAATGTCGTTTCTTGCTAAGTTTTTTAAATTCTCTTCCAATGACATGGCGATTGATCTCGGCACCGCCAACACATTGGTCTATGTGCGCGGCAAGGGCATTGTCCTGGACGAGCCATCGGTGGTCGCAGTTGAAACCATCAACGGCATCCGCAAGACAAAAGCGGTTGGTAATGACGCCAAAATGATGATGGGTAAAACGCCCGCCAATATCGAAGCGATCCGCCCTTTGCGTGATGGCGTGATCGCCGACATCGATGTCGCCGAGCAAATGATCAAAGAGTTTATCAAAAAGGTCGCTGGCGGCAGCCCGCGCCCATGGAGCTATCCCGAAATCGTCATTTGCGTGCCCTCTGGCTCTACCAGTGTTGAGCGGCGGGCCATCCGCGATGCGGCGTTGAATGCGGGTGCACGACAAGTGTTTCTGATTGAAGAGCCGATGGCGGCGGCGATTGGCGCCAACATGCCCGTTACCGAACCGATCGGATCGATGGTGGTTGATATTGGCGGCGGGACCACCGAGGTTGCGGTGCTTTCGCTGCGCGGCCTTGCCTACACCAGTTCGGTGCGCGTTGGCGGTGACAAGATGGATGAGGCCATCGTTTCCTATGTTCGGCGGCATCATAATTTGTTGATCGGCGAATCCACCGCAGAGCGCATCAAGAAAGATTTTGGTATTGCGCGCCGCCCCGAAGATGGCAAAGGCCTGGTCATTCATATCAAGGGCCGCGACCTCGTTAATGGCGTGCCAAAAGAAATTGAAATTAATCAACAGCAAATCGCCGATGCGCTCAATGAACCCATTAGCCAGATCGTCGCAGGTGTGCGCAATGTGCTGGAAAATATCCCGCCAGAGCTCGCCGCCGATATTGTCGATCAGGGGATTGTCCTGACTGGCGGCGGGGCATTGGTCAAAGATATTGATGTCGTTTTACGCAACGAAACTGGCCTCCCGGTGTCCATTTCCGAAAACCCGCTGACTTGCGTTGCCATTGGCACAGGTCGCGCGATGGAGGACCCTCTCTACCGGGGGGTCCTTATCACTGCCTAGTTCGTGCGCACAATTCCCGGACGATCGGTGGGCCTGAAAGGAGGCTAGGGTCTGTGACACGAGTGGCTGTGGAGCGAGGTATGAGCGAAAATCGTTCAGTTCAAGGAGCACGAGCGCAGGCAGGGTGGCCCCCTGTCGAGCGAGCGCGACACCGAAATGGGCGATTTTCGCCATATCGCTGTGCAACGCGCCGCGCCCGCACCCACTCGTGTCACAGGCCCTAGGCCATGGCGATACACAGCGACGACCGCCATAGCTACTCTCGTCGTGCACATTATGGTGCCTTCGCCTCCTATGTCGTAGCCTTAACCGGGGCTGTTGCCGGATGTCTGGCGGCAACTTTATGGATTGTGGATCCGGTTGGTTTTGCCAATTTACGGATGCTGGTTGCCGAAGGCACCGCCCCGGCCGCGCGCGCAATTAATACAGGCAAAGGCCCGATTAGCGATATAGAGGACAGCATTAGCGCGTGGTGGCGCGCTGGGTCGCAAAATCGCGAATTACGCGAAAACCTGACCAATACCCGCCGCGCCATCATCCACGCACACGGGCTCGAAGCAGAGAATGCCCAATTGCGCCGCCTCCTTGGCCTGACGCGCGCAGAGACGCGCCCAATCGCCATCGCAATGTTGCTTTCGACCAGCATCAGCAGCACCCGCCGTTATGCCAATATCGACGCTGGTTTTGGCGATGGCGTTCGCAGCGGCCAGCCCGTGCGTTCTGCCGATGGCCTGATCGGCCGAACATTGGAAGTCGGGCCAACTGTTTCGCGCGTATTGCTCATCACCGACAGGCAGAATGTCGTGCCCGCTGTGCGTGCACGCGATGGCCTGGCCCTGCTGGTCAGCGGGCGCGGAGATGAGCTGCTTGATGTTCGCGCGCTTAATGCAGCGGGCAACCCGCTCAAAATTGGCGATGTCCTGCACAGTTCGGGTAGCGGAGGGCTGTACCAACCACGAACGCCGATTGGGGTTATCGTTCGATTGACCATGGATGGCGGGCTGGCCAGCCCCTTTGCAGACCCTGGCGCCAGCGTGGGTGTGATCGTTGAGCCCGCCGCCAATGCTGACTTTTCCGAGCCCCCAGCGCCAGTTGAGGCCAGCACAGACGCACAAAGCGGCAATTGACGATGGCTCGGCTGCTTCCATCGGATGAAAAATCTGTCGTTCTCCCCATCAAGCTACGCCTGATACCGATTGGTTCGGTCCTGATCGCAACCCTCATCGCCGCCCTGCCGCTCAATGCCAGCGCGCCCATATGGCCGCCGTTGGGTTTCATGATGCTGATTTCATGGCGGATGCTGCGCGGCGATTTGTGGCCGGTATGGATTGGCATTCCGCTTGGGCTTTTTGACGACCTGGTCAGCGGCCAGCCCGTGGGCAGCGCTGTTGCGCTATGGACGTTGGCGATGCTGGCTATGGATGTCATTGACCGGCGTATAATCTGGCGCGACTTTTGGCTCGACTGGCTGCTCGCTGCCTTGGGTTTGTTGATACTGCTTTTGGCCAGCGCAGTATTTGCCCGTGCCGGCAATATGGCGCATATTATCGCATTGATCGGGCCGCAATTTCTATGGTCAGCGATGCTTTTGCCGCTGACCATGCGCGCTGCGGCCGCATTGGATGACTGGCGACGGCGCTCATGAAATGGTTCAAGACAAAAGCTCGGCCAACAAACGAGCCATTAATGACCGAAAGTTTGCAGCGCCTGACATTCAATCGGCGCGCCATGGTTGTTGGCACAGCGCAGGCCGCCATTGGTGTCGCGCTCACCGCACGCATGGGCTATATTTCGGTTATCGAGCGGCAGAAATATAGACTTTTAGCCGAAAGCAATCGCGTCAATCTAACGCTTATCCCGCCACGACGCGGCTGGATTGTTGATCGCTATGGCAAGGCCTTGGCCGATAATCGCGTCGCTTTGCGGGTCGATATCATCCCCGATCGGCTCCATAATCGGCCAACGGTTGTGGCGCGGCTGTCGCGCCTGCTGGGCCTTGATGCCGAGGCCGTCGACCGCATCAACCGCGATCTCGATGCTGGTGGGGGCGCGCAACCTATTGAAGTCGCTTCTGATCTTGATGAGGCACATTTTGCTGCCGTGTCTGTCAACCTGCCCGACTTGCCCGGCGTTGTCCCTGCGCGGGGTTTTGTGCGCAACTATCCGACAGGGCCGTCGGTGGCGCACCTGATCGGCTATGTTGGCGGCGCAAGCGCAGAAGAATATGCCGAGCGGCGCGACCCGTTGATGCTGACCCCCGGATTCAAGGTGGGCAAGGATGGGCTGGAAAAGGATTTTGACGAAGCGTTGCGCGGGCGGCCCGGAGCACGCCGCGCCGAAGTTACCGCGCGGGGCCACCTGGTGCGCGAATTGGAAACGCAAAGCGACCGCCCCGGCCAGGCTATCCAGCTCACCATTGATGCCGACCTGCAGGACTATGCTGCACGGCGGCTAGGCGTGGAATCGGGCGCGGCGGTGATACTCGATTGCAACACGGGGGGCGTTTTGTCGCTCTGTTCGATGCCCGCATTCGACCCCAACAGCTTTACCGATGGCATTGGCCGGCTTGAGTGGCAGATGCTCAACGATGACGATCATATCCCGTTGCTCAACAAGGCAATGCGCGGGCTTTACCCACCAGGATCAACGGTCAAGCCTATGGTAGCGCTGGCGCTTCAGGCACATGGTATTGACCCCGAAGCCACGGTCTTCTGCCCCGGTGGATATCGGCTGGGGGGGCGGTTTTTCCATTGCCTGGGGCATCATGGCTCGATCAACATGCGCCACGCCATCGAAAAAAGCTGTAACACCTATTTTTACACCATGGGCCACCGCATCGGCTATGATGCCATTGCCCCCATCGCCCGTTTGATGGGCCTCGGGCAGGAATTTGACCTGCCCGGCACATCGCAACGCTATGGCACCATACCCGACAGTGCCTGGAAACGCCGCCGTTTTGGACAGGATTGGTCGGGTGCGGACACGCTCAATTCAACGATCGGCCAGGGCTATGTGTCGGTCAGCCCGCTGCAACTCGCGGTCATGGCCGCACGGCTGGCGACAGGGCGCAATGTCCAGCCAAAGCTGTTGCTCAACCAAGCGGCAGCTACACCCCCTCCGCTCGCGATTCCCCAAGAGTATTTTGCTGCCGTGCGCGACGGCATGAACCTGGTCGTCAACGCCAATGGCAGCGGGCGGGCGAGCAAATTGTCGCTCCCCAATGTGTTGATGGCGGGCAAAACAGGGACCGCACAGGTGCGCAGCCTCGACCGTGGCAATGGCCGCGCAGGCGGATGGCGATCACGCGATCATGGCCTGTTCGTTTTTTATGCGCCGTTTGATGAGCCGCGCTATGCGGGCGCTGTGGTGATTGAGCATGGGATGGGCGGCGCGCGCGCTGCGGCCCCGGTCGCCAAGGATATATTGACCTTTCTCTATGACCGCGAACAGGCGATGGCCACGCTTGCGGGGCTGGAATCGGGGTGGGGCGGCACAATGCGCGATCGGCTGGAACGCCGCTACGCCGCACTAAGGGCAGCAGCAAGCGGCGTTGCCAATATCCCAACGCCGCCAGCGGACCCGACAGCAGACACGGCGGCGGAGCAGGGCCGATGAGCCGCAATTTTGTGCCCGCCCCCATTGCCCGCGCCTTTCCGTGGAAATTGACCGCTCTTCTGATTGCCATGGTCAGCTTTGGGTCGTTGGTTCTCTATTCCGCCGCGGGGGGCAGCGCGACACCCTGGGCGGCGATGCATTTGATACGCTTTTGCATCTTTCTGGTGATGGCGTTTGTCCTGTCCTACGTCCCCATTGCGTGGTGGAGAGTGCTCGCCCTGCCCTTTTTCGGCGCGGTATTATTGGGGCTCCTTGGCGTAGAATTGCTAGGCGCGATAAGCGGCGGCAGCCAGCGCTGGCTTAACTTGGGCTTCATCCGCCTTCAGCCCTCAGAGTTTATGAAGCCGGCCGTGGTGCTGGCGCTCGCCCATTTCTATGGCATGTTGCCGCCCGGGCATGTTCGCACTTGGTCCGCCCTGTGGCCCGCCGGCGTTGTCATCGCCATTCCCATGGCCTTGGTCATGCTACAACCCGACCTTGGCACCGCCATTGCCATTGCAGTCGGGGGGGTCACCGTCGGATTTCTGGCCGGGCTGCCAATGCGGCTTTTTGCACTTGGCGGGCTGAGCGGCGGCGCCGCTGTGCCAATATTGTTCAGCATGCTCCATGGTTACCAGCAACGGCGCATCCTCATTTTCCTCGATCCCGAAAGCGACCCTATGGGCGCGGGCTATCATATCAGCCAATCGAAAATAGCCATCGGATCGGGCGGGGTTTTTGGCAAAGGTTTCCTCAACGGCACGCAAAGCCACCTCGATTACCTCCCCGAGGGGCATACCGATTTTGTCTTTGCGACAATGGCAGAGGAATGGGGCGTGATGGGCGGGCTGGCTTTGCTCATCGGCTTTACCTTGCTTTTCCGATGGGGATGGCGCGTGGCGGATCGCACCCCCAGCCGCTTTGGCCGGCTTGCCGCTGGTGGTCTGACGATGACGATTTTCTTCTATGTCGCCATCAATGTGATGATGGTGATGGGGCTGGCACCGGTGGTCGGCATTCCGCTCCCCTTCATGTCGCATGGTGGGTCGTCGATGCTGACAGTGATGTTATGCATCGGCATCATCATGTCGATTGATCGCGCGGCAAAAAGCGGCGGTGGTTCATTCGAATAGAGTGATTTCGAGTGAGATGGACCATGTCACGGCTCGGAAATCACGGTAAGAGAAAGGCTGTGATTTCGAGTGAGATGGACCATGTCACGGCTCGGAAATCACGGAAAATAGAGTCTGTTTCGATTCAATCTTAATGGGGCAGCTTCTAGACGCTATTTTTGCGTTGGGACCACCAGCAGCATTGCATCAAGCCAAAACACATGCTAGCCGCGCGCTTCGTCGTGAGGGTCACCATATCCTCTCACTCTTCGAAAGCGACATTTTCGAAAACGACGAGAGGCCGGCAGGTCATGATGGACGCATAGCTCAGTTGGTAGAGCAGCTGACTCTTAATCAGCGGGTC
>JBEBJX010000087.1:0-7912 GCA_040079655.1 Sphingopyxis sp.
GCGGGGCACCAATGGGGCATCAGATCAAAGAAGAGGTTTCCGCACCAATGGCGAGAAAGGCTAGGGCCTGTCATCGCCATTTCTCGCGTAATAAACAAATCAACTCTGACTGTTGATTAACAAATTATTTCTTCTATGATTGGGAAGTTGTCGATTTTGGGTGGGTCGACAAAGTTTGATGGCCGCACCGTGTAATTCGCATGGGCAGACATTGGGTCGCGTCACCCGAAAGATGGCCTCTGGGTCATTGTTTAGTTTGGGTGAGTGAAATTATGATACGTTCTGAACTCGTACAGCGCCTTACCACAGAAAACCCCGAGCTGCGGCTCAGCGAAATTGAAGCATCCGTTGATGCTTTTTTCACAACAATAGTCGATCAACTGGCCAAGGGTGGCCGCGTTGAGTTGCGTGGATTCGGTTCATTCTCAACACGCAAACGCGAAGCCAGGCAAGGGCGCAACCCGCGAACAGGCGGGGCCGTCTCTGTGCCAGCAAAAGCAGTCCCCTTTTTCAAGGCCGGCAAAGAAATGCGCGCCAAGTTGAATAGCGATTGATTTAGCCGCACTTCTTTGGTCACTTAGGCTTGCCCTTCGCTCTCATCACTGCGATGTGGATGCCATGCGCGGACGTGGCGAAATCGGTAGACGCAGCAGACTTAAAATCTGCCTTCCTCTGGAAATGCGGGTTCAAGTCCCGCCGTCCGCACCATTTTTCGCGCATAAAAAGCGTGTGAGGCACTCTTCAAGCGAACAATGCCAAACGACAAGCGCGGCAGCCAGCATTCAGCGAACTTCGAGAGATGACCGAACATGGGGATCTCGAAGCGAAGCAAAGGGGGCATCGCGCACCCCTATTACAAAGCTATTTGCGCTGTCGCTAACCCTCCTCGCGCTTGCTGGTTGCAGCCTCTTTGGCGATGATGGGCCAGTGCGCGTCGCCGCTATCGGCGCGCTCCACCGCAACCCCGACCGCGCACCGCCACCCTTGTCTTTGCCCGATAGCTTGTTGCTGGACTCTGTGGGCCAGGGGCTTGTCTCCTTTTCTGCTGATAGCCAGGTAGAGGCGGGGCTTGCCGAACGCTGGACTGTGCTTGATGACGGACTGTCTTATATTTTTCGATTGCGCGCCGCCGAATGGCCGGGGGGGCAGAAAGTGCGCGCCGACGATGTTGCGGCGATGTTGCGCCAGCGCGTAGCATCCGCCCGATTACGAACAGCCTTGCGCGGCGAGTTTCGAGAAATTCTCCACATTCGCGCTATGACCGAACGCGTCATCGAAATTCAATTGCGCCACCCGCAACCTGACATCCTCGAACTGCTCGCACACCCTGATATGTCGATTTCGCGCAGCGGGCAGGGGCATGGCCCAATGACCCCCGCATGGTCCGGCAACATGGTATCGCTGACCAAAATCGCCGCAGTAACCGCAGATGGCGCGGACGAGGCGCCCCAAGCCCCCAGCATCGAGATGTGGGGAAGCAACAGTGTCAATGCTGTTACGCAATTTGACGAAGGAGCGGTTGATGCCGTGATTGGCGGGCGATTTGAAGGCTGGCCAGTGATTGCCGCCGCCGGCCTTTCTTCAGATGCTGTGATTATTGACCCGGTGGATGGGCTGTTCGGGCTGGCCATAGTCACTTCACAGGGCCTTTTATCTGACCCATTATCACGCGAAGCCGTTGCCATGGCCATCGACCGCGCACGATTGCCCCGCGCGCTGGGCGCGCCATCATGGGCGGCGCGCATCACCATCCGCCCAGCCAGTGCCCATCATCAGCCCGTCTATCCCGCATGGGTCGGTTTTTCACCCGCCGAGCGCCGTCGCAGGGGGCGCGAGCTTGTCGCAGCCTGGCGCGAGCGGCATGGCGGCGCGGGCAGACCAGCTGTGCGGATTGCCCTGCCCGAAGGGTCAGGTGCGCGCATATTTTTTGCGTGGCTTCGCGCCGATCTGGCCGCCATCGGCATTGACGCCCGCCGGGTGCCGCTATCTGCCACAGCGGATTTGCGGCTGATTGACGAAGTCGCCCCGACGAGCGACCCAGCCTGGTTTATCCGTCGGCTGGACTGTGGGCATGACATAAGCTGTGATGGCGATTCAAGCGCATTGGTGACAGCGATCGACGATGCAGCAACGCCGATTGATCGCGCCAATGCTATCAGCGCCGCAGAAGAGGCAATTTTGCGCCACGCCGCCTTCATTCCCATCGCCGCGCCGCTGCGCTGGTCATTGCGCAATGCGCGTGCCCAGAATTTGCGCCCCAGCGCGCGTGGGCAGCACAGCTTGAATCGGTTGCGGCCCGCCCCCAATTAAGGGTGAGGGCCAAGGGGTATCCCTCACCGCGCGCCCTATAGGAACAGGTCATATGGTTGATATAAAAGGACAGATATTCGAAAACAGGGCGGCCTCTTCTGCGCATTTCACCCTGGATCAGGCGGCCGCAGCCCTCAAAATAGACGCCAATGACCCCGCTAAAATACGGCAGCGCATCGAGATTTTTGAAATGCTGCTGGAGCGCAGCCTGGTAATCCCCGGCACGCGGATCACCATCGGGCTGGATTCGATTGTCGGCCTGGTGCCCGTGATCGGCGATGTCATCACCGCCGCGATGGGTGCCTATATTGTGTGGGAGGCGCATAATCTGGGCCTGCCAAAATGGAAATTGGCGCGGATGGCAGGCAATATCGCCATTGACACCGCCTTTGGCGCGGTGCCGCTGGCGGGCGATCTGTTCGACCTGATGTTCAAATCAAACAGCCGTAATTTGCGCATCGTCAAGCGTCATATGGACAAACACCACCCAGCGACACGGGTGATTGAGGGGGCGGTGATTGAGGGGGAGGTGATCTAACAGCGCGCACGCTTGGCTATCTGCTCTGCCAACTCGCCCAGGCGGAGCCGCAGCTCGGCTGGTTCAATCACCTCGATTTCCGGGCCGAGCCCGAGCAGCAGCAACGCCGCCTGTTCGATAGTTTCGATCGGAAAATGCAAGCAAGCCCAGCCCTCGGTATCTGCTACCCCCGCCGCGTTCACCGCCTTTGCGGCATAGGCACCAAGCCTTGCCAGCCGACCGAGCCCAGCCGGGGATGCGCGGAGCACCGCATTTGCGGGGCGCAGGCCGGCTTCAAACCGCTCAAGGTCACTGGACCACCATCCTGGCAGGTCAAAATCGCTGGGCCGTTCAAAACGCGTGCCGGATATGGATAGGTTGCGGATGTTCGACACCCTGAAAACCCTGCACTTCCCCGTCCCGCGCGCGACCATATACCAGGCTGCGGATTTCAGGACCAAGCCGAGCGGTTCGACCGATTCCCACTCTCGTACCCCTGTCCAGCTCTCATAAGTCATCGCAATCATATGCTGATCGAGCACCGAGCGCGCGATCGCCGGCAAATAGGCGACAGGTTCAGCATCATGATACCATTCAGCCGGATCAAGGTGGAAACGCGCGCCCATCCGCCCGGCATTCTCACCCCCCGCAGCGGGCAATGCCGCGAGCAGTTTTGCTTGCGCGCGCGCAGCGGCTGGTCCCAGGCCGAGCGCGGCTGCCGGGCCTGGCAGCCCGATCATCATCATCGCCTCGGCTTCGTCGCTGGCCAGCCCGGTGAGCCGCGTCCGATATCCATCGAGCAGTTGAAACCCGCCGCCCGGGCCGCGGTCGCCATAGACAGGAATCCCCGCTGCGCTGAGCTCGTCTATATCGCGATAGATGGTGCGCACCGACACCTCAAACTCCTCGGCAAGCGCTTCTGCTGTCAGGCGGACCCGCAATTGCAACAGGATAAGGATCGAGAGGAGGCGGCTCGCACGCATAAATATTGCATAGCCTATAATAGCTGACAGATATTGTCAGGATTAGCCGTCTATGATCGGCGTATCAACAACCAATGGAGCAAGGCCATGTCGCACAATTTTTCGTCACCAGATCGGCGCTCTTTGCTCCTCTCAGCAGCGGGGATACTCATGACCAGCACCGCAACAAATGCCGCCTCTGCCCAGGCAGCACCCACCGCCCCGGCGCCTGCATTGCTCCCAGTCACGGGCACCGCCGCCCGCGGCGATTTTGATTTTCTGACCGGGGAATGGCGGATCAAGATCAGGAAATTCGATACATCAGGGCCCAATGGCCATCAGGTGCGCGACGCCAGCGCAACCGTGCACCGCGTCCTTAATGGCATGGGCAGTATTGAAGAGCTCAGGAACGGCGACGGGTCGATGTGGGGCATGGGTGTGCGCGTATTGCACCCCAATGACAATCAATGGGCAGATCATTGGACATCGGCGCAGGATGGAGTCGTCAATCCGCCGCAACTCGGCACATTCATTGACGGCGCGGGGATTTTCTTCGCCGATGATCGAGACGGCGATACCCCGATCAAGATACGCGCCGTGTGGGACCAGATCACCCCGACATCGTGCCGTTGGTATCAAACAATGTCGCGGAATGGCGGAGAAAGCTATGAGCGGGATTGGTATATGAATTGGACGCGTGTCTAGAGTCTGACCGCTTTAGATTGAATCGGAACAGACTCTATTTCCTCTATTTTTCCGTGATTTCCGAGTCGTGAAATATTCCATTTCACTCGAAATCCCTCTACCCGATCAGGGCGACGGCGCTGAAATCGGCGAAGAAGCGGTATTGCGCCAGAAAAACACCGCCAACAGCGTGCTGCCCACTCCCGCTTGGATCAGCGCGTGCATGCCAGCACCGCCCAGCCCAAAATGGATGGTGAGCAGCGGCAGCAGCGGCAACAGGGCCAGGCTGGAAATCAGGTTGGATGTCACGGAAAGGCCTGGCCGCCCTAGCGCGATCAATGCCGCACTGGTCGGCGGGGCGATTATCGCTACCACCCGCGCCGCCGCTAGCCACACCATAACGCCCGCCGCACCAGCATAAGCCGGGCCGCCGACCAGGCTCGCTATGCGAACGGGAAACAGCGCGATGACAATCAACAACGGGCTGACGCACAATAGCGCAATCCCCACAGCCCGCAGCAGCGCATGGCGCATCGCCGCGCCAGATGCGCCGCCGGCGGTGAGCCGCGCCAATTCGGCATAGGCGGCCTGCCCCAATATCCGCGCCGGTTCGGTAATCACAATCGTCATACGATGGGCGATGGAATAGAGCCCGGCGGCGACCGGCCCCAGCACCCAACCCATGATGAGCGGGATCGCCCGCCCCGCCAGATCACTCAGCATGATGTCGGCATTGGCGGTGACCATGAAGCGCATCAAGCCGGCATGTTCGCCGCGCACATCGACAACCGCGCCGATAATGGCACGATCACCAAAATGGCGGCGGGCATAGATATAGCCCAGAACCCAGAGCGACAGGCATTCGACCAGTGCCGCAACCAGCCACGCGATGATGAAGCCGGTCACGCCCCAGCCCATCGCCCAAACCACCAACGTGCCGAGAAGCCGCATCACCGGGGTCGATATGGTGTGCAGCCCAAGCAAGTCGAAGCGGCGGATGATTTGCAAAAATGCCGCCGGGGTCGCGCGCACAGTCGCCAGCACGGCAAAGCTGTATGGGATAGCGAGCGCCTGTGCCTCGGCCGACCAGCCAAGGCGTGGCCCAAGGATGGGGGCTAGGATCATAGCCATTGCCACGGCCGCAAGCCCGCCCAAAATCTCCGCCGCCGCCGCAAAACGCATCAGGCGGATGAGCTTTGCGTGGTCATTATCAGCATCGGCGACGCCATAGCGGATAATCGCGTGCCAACCCGGAAAGGCAATCAACCCGCCAATGAACATCGCAAAATAATTGATGAGCACCAACACCCCATATTGCGCTGGCCCCAGCATCCGCGCCGCCATGACGGTATAAATCAGGCTGATGAGCCCCGCCGCCGCCTTGCCGCCAAGCAAATGCCCGAGATTGGCATAGATACGACCGACCGTGGAGCTTGAGTCTGTGGCTTGTGTCAAACGCGGTCCTTCAACAGATTCAGTATTGCCTTCGCCGAGCGCGACGCCGATGGTTCGTTTGTTAAATCAAAGGTATAGGCAAACAAGCGCGCCTGGATGGCTTTATAATGCTTGGCGTGACTGTCAACCGCCCGCGCCAATGCGGGCCCAAGTTCGGTCGGCGAGGTGGTGACTGGCCCCGCTTGCCAATGGGCATAATTGGCATCGCCCGCCCAATCGATAGCGTGGCTGTTGAGAAAGGCGCACGGGCGCGGGGATTTCAAAAACTCATAAATCTGGCTGCTGACATCGCCCAGATAAATGTCCGCCACATTGGTATAGCTCATGTCGGTAAGTGCCGCGCTATCGACATCGACATGGATGTTCGGCGCGGCGACATATTTCGGGTCGAGCTGCCCGGGAAAATCGATGCGCAACCGATCGATCGTCACCACAGCGCGCCGTGTGAACATCATGATATGCGGCGCGAATATCAGGTTATACTCGGGGTTATCGAGAAAGAAATCGAGCACAGCCCGGCCAGATTTATACCATGATGATAGATGGGGAGAGACATGCGGGTTATACAGCACTATCGGCTTGCCATTGCCGCTGAACTTCAGCTTTGGCGGTGGCGGCGGGGCCAGATCAAATTTGGGATAGCCCGTGATGGTAATCTGGTCGGGGTGCACGCCTGCTTCAGCGATCAGGCGATCGGCAATTTTTTGCCCCGCAGCGAGGATATGATCGAACTGCGCGGTCGAACGGCCAAAACCGATGGCGCGGTCTCCCGCCCCATGGTCCGACAGGATCATCATGAGACGAGACAGGCCATAGCGGGTTTTCAATATCAAGGACGTCCGCTCGGTGACGATGAGCGCGTCGAGACTGTGAAAAAAATCCAGATTATCGCGGTAAATCAGCAGTTTTGCGGCTGGAATGAAGCGACCCAGCGCGCCCGATAACAGCCTTGACGACCAGGATGTCAGACCAAGCTGGTTAAGCGTAATCCCATTGGGGAGCGCCCCGCCCGCCAGGCGCAAGACCTCGTCGCCAATCTTTGCCGATGTGATGGCGATGATGATTTCGGCGTCGCATCCCCTGCGCGCTAATGCCAGCGCGATAGGCAGGCTGTGCGCGACCTGATGGACCTGATCGTGATTGAAAAGAAAGCCGATACGCATGGATGGGGCTGGTTCCAATATACTGCACCTGCTAAACTCTCGCATGATGGATGCGCGCCTCGCTATCATCCACTTTTTGCAAAGCATCAAGCGGCCAATCCATAACCATGCAACCGATTTCCATCTTTGACCTTGACCGCACCATCACAAAAATCGGCACATGGTCGCCATTTTTGCTGTTTGTGGCCAGGCGTCGCGCCCCTTGGCGGTTCGCGCTGATCCCCATGATATTGGCGGCGATGATCGGCTATAAACTGGGTTTGCTTGGCCGGGCGCGGCTGAAGGAGATCATGCATCGCGCCATGATTGGCCGAAGGATTGACCGTGCACAGGCGCAGAGCCTCGCCAAAGATTATGCTAGGCATGTCATGGCGAGCAATATTTATGCCGCGGCCATCGCGCTCATACAGCGAGAGCAAGCGGCCGGGCGCAGGGTTATCATCGCCACAGCGAGCCACGCATTTTACGCGGCCGCCATCGCCAATGCCCTGGGCGTCGAAACCATCATCGCGACCTTATCACTCTACGACAATGGCAATTTGACCCATCATATTGATGGCGAAAATTGCTATGGCGAAGCCAAGCTTAGAAAAATACAGCAGTATTTTGCGTGCCAGAACAGCTTGGACGATACCGCCCACCGCCGTTTTTATTCGGATGATCTGTCTGACCTGCCTACGTTCGACTGGGTCGACGAGCCGATCGCGGTCAACGCATCGCACACGCTCGGGCGACACGCCAAAGCGCATGGCTGGGCGATGCTTGATTGGCGGCGCTGATGCTTTCCATGGGCTATGCCCCAAATCAGCGGATGGTGGTGG
>JBEBJX010000088.1:0-7909 GCA_040079655.1 Sphingopyxis sp.
TCATTCCGCCGCCTCCTGCATTGCGCTACCCGTGCGCTCATTGATCCGCCGTTCCAGTTCGGGCCGGAAATGCCGGATAAGCCCTTGGATCGGCCACGCCGCGGCATCACCTAGCGCGCAGATGGTGTGCCCCTCAACCTGTTTGGTCACTTGCTGCAACAGGTCAATCTCGCTGATGTCGGCGTCGCCAGTGCGCAGCCGCTCCATCACGCGCCACATCCAGCCCGTCCCCTCGCGGCACGGAGTGCACTGGCCACAGCTTTCATGCTTGTAGAAATAGGATAGCCGCGAAATCGCGCGGACAATGTCGGTCGATTTATCCATGACGATCACCGCCGCGGTGCCAAGGCCGCTACCCACCGCCTTCAGCCCGTCAAAGTCCATCGGCGCGTCCATAATCTCGGCTGCGGGAACCAGCGGCACCGACGATCCGCCGGGGATGACCGCGAGCAAATTATCCCATCCTCCGCGTATCCCGCCGCAATGCCGCTCGATCAGCTCGCGGAAGGGCAAGCTCATTTCTTCTTCGACGACGCAGGGTTTCTCGACATGGCCAGAAATCTGGAACAGCTTGGTGCCCTTGTTGCCTTCGCGCCCAAAGCTGGAAAACCAGGGTGCGCCGCGCCGCAATATGGCGGGGACCACCGCGATACTCTCAACATTATTGACCGTCGTCGGGCAGCCATAAAGCCCCGCACCCGCCGGAAAGGGCGGTTTCAGGCGCGGCTGGCCTTTCTTGCCCTCCAGGCTTTCGATCATCGCCGTCTCTTCGCCGCAAATATAGGCACCGGCACCGCGATGGACGAGTACGTCGAAATCATAGCCCGATTTGCAGGCATTTTTGCCGAGCAGCCCCGCGTCATAGGCCTGTTGCACCGCCGCAAACATCACCTCGGCCTCGCGGATATATTCGCCGCGAATGTAGATATAGGCGGCGCGTGCGCGCATCGCAAAGCCCGCGAGCAGCGCGCCCTCGATTAGCTTGTGCGGGTCATGGCGCAGGATTTCGCGGTCTTTACAGCTACCTGGCTCGGATTCATCAGCATTGATGACAAGAAAATTCGGCCGTTCCGCGCTCGGGTTTTTGGGCATGAAGCTCCATTTGAGGCCAGTCGGAAAACCCGCCCCGCCGCGCCCACGTAGCCCGCTCGCCTTGACCGTCTCGATGATCGCGTCCTGCCCAGCCGCCATCAACGCCTTGGTCGCGTCCCAATCGCCGCGCTTTTGTGCCGCGCTCAACCCCCAATCCTGATAGCCATAGAGATTGGTGAAGATGCGGTCCCGATCAGCGAGCATGGTTCGCTCCGCCATAAATAGCATAAATAGGGACAGTCCCTATTTTTTTGGAGCAATAGGAGAAATAGGGACTGTCCCTATTTATGGAACCATGGTTCAACATCACCAATTCCCCCGATAATCGTGGTTCGCGGCCACCATATCCACCAGCGTGGTCGGCCCGCCAAGCGGCTCGACCGTGTGCCGGCCCGGCTCCTGCGTGCCCGTCTTGGGCTGCTTACCTTCGGTCAGCGCTTCCAAAATCGCGGTCATCCGGTCGTAGTCGAGGTCTTCGTAATTATCGTCGTTGATCTGGACCATCGGCGCGGACGAACAATTGCCCATACATTCGACTTCGGTCAGGGTGAACAGGCCGTCTGGCGTGGTTTTGCCCTTCACCAGCCCCTTGTTCGCGCATGCCTGCATGACGTCATCGGATCCGCGCAGCATGCACGGTGTCGTACCGCACACCTGCACATGGAAACGACCAACCGGCGCGAGGTTGAACATGGTATAGAAAGACGCGACCTCCAATGCGCGCATGAACGGCATGTCGAGTTGGCCCGCGACATATTCGATCACCGGAATCGGCAGCCAGCCTTGCGTGCTCGTTTGCGTGCCCACCTGCCGCTGCGCCAGGTCGAGCAGTGGCATGACGGCCGAGCGCTGTCGGCCAGCGGGGTAGCGCGCGATGATGGTCGCGGCCTGCTTGGCGTTGGCGGGCGTCCAGGCGAATGCGCCCCAGACTGCGCGGACCTCTGCTTCGTTGAGGATGGATGGGTTAGCCATCGGTGCGGCCCTTATTGCGGCGATATAATTCCAATGCCATGAGGACAGCAACGATTGCGCCAGAAAAAGCGCTCTGGCGATAGTCGGGCACGCCGTCGATCAGATATGACACGAGAGCACCCGCAAGAAAACCGCAGACAAATATCGCAGATGCAATTCCAACTATCCGGACATAGCTCACCGATCACACTCCCCGAAGACGATGTCCATCGCGCTCAAAATTGCGGTGATGTCGGCCAGCATATGCCCCTTGCAGACGAAATCCATCGCTTGCAGGTGCGAAAACGCGGTCGGGCGGATTTTACAGCGATAGGGCTTGTTCGACCCGTCGCTGACCAGATAGACGCCAAACTCGCCCTTGGGGCTTTCGGTCGCGACATAGACCTCGCCCGCAGGGACGTGAAACCCCTCGGTGTAAAGCTTGAAATGATGGATCAGCGCCTCCATCGATGCCTTCATCTCGGCGCGTTTGGGCGGCACGACCTTGCGATCGAGCGACGCGACCGGCCCCTCTGGCATGTCGGCGAGGCATTGCTTCATGATGCGGATCGACTGGCGCACTTCCTCGGCGCGGACCATGAAACGGTCGTAACAATCGCCCTTGGTCCCGACCGGAATGTCGAAATCCATGCGGGCATAGACGTCATAGGGCTGGCTCTTGCGCAAATCCCACGGCAGGCCCGCCGCGCGGATCATCGGGCCGGAAAAGCCCCAGGCCAGCGCATCTTCCTTGCTGACCACCCCAATATCGACGTTGCGCTGTTTGAAAATGCGGTTGTCGACAACCAGTTGCAGCCCTTCTTCGAACAATCGGGTGAGCCGATCATCAAGCCAGACAGCAATATCATCGAGCAGTTTTTGCGGCACATCCTGATGCACCCCGCCCGGGCGGAACCAGGCCATGTGCATCCGCGCGCCCGACGCGCGCTCGAAAAAGCCATAGGCATCCTCGCGCGCCTCATACATCCACAGGCCCGGGGTCATCGCCCCGACGTCGAGCGCATGGTGCGCCAGGTTGAGCAGATGGTTCGAAACGCGCGTCAGCTCGGCGAACAACACACGCAGATATTGCGCGCGGAGCGGCACTTCCAAATCGAGCAGCTTTTCGATCGCCAGCACATAGCTATGCTCCATGGCAAGCGGCGAGGCATAATCGAGCCGATCAAAATAGGGCAGCGCCTGAAGATAAGTCTTATGCTCGATCAATTTCTCGGTGCCGCGATGGAGCAGGCCGATATGCGGGTCAATCCGCTCGACAATCTCGCCGTCAAGCTCCGTCACCATCCGCAAAACGCCGTGCGCCGCCGGGTGCTGCGGCCCGAAATTGATCGTTGTATTGTGGATGGTGCGGTCGCCAGCGGTGCGCGCGGTGTCAAGGGGCAAGGTTTCGCTCATGTCTTCGCCCCCTTCTCGTCCCCGGGCAGGATATAGTCGGCACCCTCCCACGGGCTCATGAAGTCAAAGCTGCGGAAATCCTGGGCCAGTTGAACCGGCTCATAAACAATGCGTTGCTCGGCCTCCGAATAACGCACCTCGACATGGCCGGTCAGCGGGAAATCCTTGCGCTGCGGGTGCCCGACAAAGCCATAGTCGGTGAGGATCCGCCGCAAGTCGCCGTGCCCCGAGAATATCACGCCATAAAGGTCGAATATCTCGCGCTCCAGCCATCCGGCGACAGGGTAAACACCAGTGGCGCTGGGAACCGGCGTCGCCTCATCTGTTGATACGCGGACGCGCAAACGGTGGTTTTTGGTGACGCTGAGCAGGTGATAAACCACCTCAAACCGCTCTGCGCGGTCGGGATAATCAACCCCGGCAATCTCCATCAATTGCTGATAGGCAAAATCATCGCGCAGCTTGGTAAGCACCGCGACGATAGTGTCGCGCTTGACCGTGATACTGATCTCACCATGCGCTTCGTCGCCCGCAACAAAGGCCTTGCCGATCGCCTTTTTAACAGCGGTCACCACGCCCTTGTGGCCGGTAATGCGCGGTGCGGGAGACGCCATGCTTAGCGCTCCACCGTGCCGGTGCGGCGGATTTTGCGCTGAAGCTGCATCACGCCATAGAGCAGCGCCTCGGCGGTTGGCGGGCAGCCAGGGACGTAAATATCAACGGGAACAATGCGGTCGCACCCGCGCACCACCGAATAGCTATAATGATAATAGCCGCCGCCATTGGCACAGCTGCCCATCGAAATGACATATTTCGGTTCCGACATCTGGTCGTACACCTTGCGCAGCGCGGGGGCCATTTTGTTACACAGCGTGCCCGCCACGATCATCACGTCAGATTGGCGGGGGGATCCGCGCGGAGCGATCCCGAACCGTTCAAAGTCATAGCGTGGCATATAGCCGTGGATCATCTCGACCCCACAGCACGCCAAGCCAAAGGTCATCGGCCATAGCGAGCCGGTCCGCGCCCAGTTGAAAATATCCTCGGTGGTCGTGATAACAAAACCCTTGTCACCGACCTCTGACGATACATCGTTGAAAAAGGCCGCGTCGGGCGCAATCGGCACTGAGTCGGTGTTGGGTGTTTGCGTCATTCCCAATCCAGCGCCCCCTTTTTCCACGCATAGACAAGGCCGAGCACCAATTCGCCGAGGAACACCATCATCGTCGCCCAGCCCGCCCAGCCAATTTCCTTCAGGCTGACCGCCCAGGGAAACAGGAAAGCAGCCTCAAGGTCAAAGATGATGAACAATATGGCGACAAGGTAGAAACGCACGTCAAATTGCCCGCGGCTATCCTCAAATGCGGGAAAGCCGCACTCATACTCGCTCAGTTTTTCTGATCCAGGCTTGTGCGATCCAGTGAGGCGCGAAACCCCCATAGGCAGGAACACGAACAGCGAAGACAGCGCCACTGCCACAAACAGGAAAAGCAGAATTGGCGCATATTGCGACAGATCGACCACAAAAAAGCTCTCTGTTATGCGGGAAGCGAGATTCACCCCCCCGATTTGCCGCGCTTCTAGGCCAGTGGAACCGTCACTGCAAGGCTGTGATATGTGCTTTTTGGATGATAATCACTCGCATCAAGCGCCGCGCAATGCGCCCGCAACCAGCTTGTGCAGCTTGCTATGCAAAACATCATTGGCAGCGAGGAACTCGGAACGCTCCATCGCGCGCTCACCGCCGCGAAAATCGGTGATGAACCCGCCCGCTTCCTTGACCAATAATATGCCCGCCGCAACATCCCACGGCGATAAGTCGGCCTCCCAAAACCCGTCAAATCGCCCCGCCGCGACCCATGCCAGATCAAGGCTTGCCGCGCCAAACCGCCGAATGCCAGCAACATCTGGGGCAATCGCGCCAAATATACGCGTCCATTGCGCCAAATCGCCATGGCCGAAAAAGGGGATGCCGGTGGCGATCAGCGCATCCGCCAGTTCGCGCCGCGCAGATACCCGCAGCCGCTGCGCACCGCGCCACGCGCCGCGCCCACGCTCGGCCCAATAGCTTTCGTCGGTGATCGGTTGATAGACGAGGCCAGCGACAATATCGCCCCAGCTGCCGTCGGCGCGCGGTTCTTGCACCGCAATCGAAATGGCGAAATGCGGAATACCATGAAGAAAGTTTGACGTGCCATCGAGCGGATCAACAACCCAGCGCGGCTTGCCTGGTGCACCATCGATGCTGCCGCCTTCTTCCATTAAAAAGCCCCAGTCGGGGCGGGCGCGCAATAATTCGTCATACAGCGTGCGTTCTGCCTGCTGATCGGCGCGGCTGACAAAATCGGCCGGCCCCTTGCGCGACACTTGCAGATGCTCAACCTCGCCAAAATCGCGGCGCAGCTTGCCGCCCGCCTTACGCGCCGCGCGCTCCATTACGGTGATGACGCCTGAAACGGTGGCCATTAATCCGCGCGCTTCACATATTCGCGGTCATAGACGTTGACGACGATCCGCGTGCCGCTGGTAATATGCGGCGGCACCATCACCCTGACGCCATTGTCGAGCACTGCGGGCTTATAGCTGGACGAGGCGGTCTGGCCTTTGACCACCGCATCGGCATCGACAACCATCGCCTCAATCTGTTCGGGCAGTTCGACCGAAATCGGCCGTTCGTCCCACAGTTCGAGCACGACATCCATGCCATCTTGCAGGAAATCTGCGGCGTCGCCAAGCAAATCGCGCGCAAGGTTGATTTGCTCGTACGTATCCTTGTCCATGAATACGAGCGCGTCGCCATCAGCGTAAAGATATTGAAAATCCTTGGTGTCGAGGCGAACTTTTTCGACTGTATCCTGGCTGCGAAAGCGCACATTGGTTTTGCGGCCATCGACGAGGTTTTTCATCTCAACCTGCATGAACGCGCCGCCCTTGCCGGGCTGGGTGTGCTGTATTTTAGCGACTTTCCATATGCCGCGTTCATATTCGATAATATTTCCGGGACGAATGTCCACACCACTGATCTTCATGTTGAGACCACCTTTGCGCGTTTGCATGTTTGTGCCGCGTTTTCCAAGTCATCAGCAATATGAGCTGATTAGAAAACGCTATGGGTAAAAAGAGCCAGAACAGCACATTCAATCAGGCGAGCCATTCAATTCGGGCCGACTAGCCGCGCGGCCGGTATTTTGCAAGGCCATGATTGACAAGGCGATGCGCCTATCCTTGCGCCAGGCTGTCGCATCATCCCAGCCCATGTTCATGTCGCATCCTCCATGTCGCATCGGTCCAATACACGTTTGAAACGCAAGGGTAGGAAGATGCCATGTCGAAAGCAGCGATTTTAGAACCAGTCAAACGATGCACAGCCCCTGCTGTGGGGCTGTTTGGATGCGCGCAGTTACCGGTTTCAAATGCTGGCGCGCCGCATTCGGATCGCCGCCAAACTGGTGATCGCCGAGCGGATGGCACACCGCATCAATCGTCGACACATAAAGGCGCCAGGCCGCTTTAATCGGCTTGCACACCCGCCTGCTCTATGGCCCGAATCATCTCTGTCACCGCCGCATTTGCCCCCATGGGGTGAGCCCATATAGCCGATGAAACGGCGACGAAATCGGCCCCCGCGTGCACCAGCGGCGCACAATTCGCGGCGGTGATGCCGCCAATCGCGACACAGGCAATCTCCGAAACCGTTGTCCACCAGCCGAGCAACGGCGGCTCTGCCATGTGATTAACCACCTTGGTCGTAGTCGGGTAAAAAGCGCCGAAAGCCACATAATCCGCACCCGCCTCGCCCGCCTCCATCGCCAGGTGACGGCTGTTGTGGCAGGTCACGCCTACTTGCGCATCGCGGCCCAACAGCGCCCGCGCATCGCGCGGGTCGCCATCGTCCTGCCCCAGGTGAACCCCGTCCGCACCCAATCGTTTGGCCAGCGCCATATCGTCGTTAACGATGAAGGCGACATTGGCATCGGCGCATATCCGCTGCAGCGGCTCGGCCAGTTTCGCCGCCGCATGTTGATCCATGCCCTTGACGCGAAACTGGAACGCCGCGACCGGCCCGCCATCAAACGCCGCCTTCAGGGCATCAGTAAACGCGCCGCCAACATCGAGCGGTGACACAAGGTAAAGTTGGCACGCGGGCCGAAATTGCTCGCTAAATCGCGAGGCGAAATTGGGGTCGAGCGCGAGGCTATCGTCATTCTCGGCTGTGAAATCATTGTCCGTCATATGGCCCTCATAATGATATTTCAGGCAAAGCCCACCCGGATTTATCCAGCATATGTTCATATTATACGCGGCAGATTGCGTTCATCATACGATGCCATGGGGGATGAGTGGTGCAATACCGAAATGGGCTTTTGGCTTTGATGGTTGCTGCGGGGATGCTCGCGGCAAATTCTGCCGTTGTTGGTCAGGCCGTGCCGCCCCCTGCGCTCCCCCACAC
>JBEBJX010000089.1:0-7750 GCA_040079655.1 Sphingopyxis sp.
AAAAGCCGATCAACGTCAATATGATGAATATCCCTGCGGGTTTGCGCCAACTGGGCTGTGGCTGGGGAGGCGTCATGACGTCACAATCCATTCCTTTTCGGTAAGGATGATATCGAGCGGAATATCCCACGGATCGCGCGGCAAATCGCGCATCTCCTGGCAGGACCAGGCTATGCCGATTTTGAGCAGAGTGGCGGCATTTTGCGCGGTTGCTGCCAGCGCACGGTCGTAATGCCCGCCCCCCTGGCCCAGCCGCGTGCCATGCCTGTCAAATGCCAGCAAGGGGACAAGGATGATCATTGGCTGCGCGAGCCGACCATCGGCGGCGGGCACCGCAATGCCATAGCTGTCACGAGCCATCGCGCCGCTAGGCCCCAATGCATAAAAGCGCATGGCGCCGTCGCTATCGATCCGCGGATAACTGATGTCCATCTGCGCATTTTGGGCCATTTCCTCTATCGCAGCAGGGTCGGCCTCGCTGCCGACGGGGCGATAGCTGGCGATGTTGGCCCTATGAGCGAAAGCGCCGCGAGCGAAAATATCGTCGAAACGCTCGGCCGGCGGTGCCCATTGATGGCGCGCAGCATTGGCAGCGAAAAGCTTACGTTGAATGCGAGCTTTATCTCGTAACCGTTTCTTTTTATTGTATTGATTGCTGTGCATATATTTGTGTGACGAATGTGACGGGACCGCTAGGGCCGTTTGCTGTGAAAATCCTCTGACGCCTATTACGTCAGGTGGGAACCGTGTGTTTCGGGCCAAGACCCGGACAGTGACAGCCCCCAAGGATGTGATTATCGCCTCAGGGATATTCGAAAAGCGCGCACCGTGCAGCACCCGTCGACTTATAGATAGGCGCTCGACACGAAATCTCAAGCGATTGCTGCGTTTTGTCGCTCCAAATTCATCGCTAGTGTGATTATTCGTTCGCTTAGGGCGTCAATCACGTCAATCTGTGCCATAATATGGTCGTCAGGCGTGGGCGGCGTTGGGGTTGCGGGCGCTGCGGGCACAGGGGCTGGGGCAATGCCTTCGGCAGTGACCAATTTGTCCGCAAGCAAAATTGCGGCAAACAGCAATTGGCGTTCCTCGCTCAATCCACCAGCCATTAATCGTGCAGATTCAATCTGTTCGTTAACAATATTACCAAGATTTGTTAATGCTTCTTCCTCGCCATCGGCGCAAGCTACCTGATAATTATACCCGCCAATGTGCAACAATACCTCAGCCATTATTCTGTCCGATCAACCGATCAAGCTCGGCGATGGCCTCGGCCACTTCGGCACGCAGCGAATCGCGGCTGCTTTGCACATCCGCTAACGGCCGTCGGTCGCGTGGGACCGCGGCTATTGCGCGCTCCATCCGGTCAACGGCATCGGTGAGTCGCTCTAATGATGCGGGCAAGTTCCTCATGACAGCACTCTTATCCACAATTTCACCAATTTCGCAAATCGATTGACTTTATAATGGCTTTCGCACGCGCAGGAGCCTGCCACGCGGTTGACGTGGTGCGGTGGGCCTGTGCAAAGGGGCGGCAACCGAATCGCGTGCAATGCGCGTATGGAGATTCCGCATGCCAACAGACATTCAACAACTCGCCAACGCCATCCGGATATTGGCGATGGATGCGGTTGAGGCAGCCAACAGCGGACACCCCGGCATGCCGATGGGGATGGCGGATGTGGCGACGGTTTTGTTCACCCGCTACCTCAAATATGACGCGAGCGCGCCAAAATGGGCAGATCGTGATCGTTTTGTCTTGTCAGCCGGGCACGGCTCGATGCTCAGCTACGCGCTGCTCCACCTCAGCGGCTATGCGCGCCCGACGATCGATGACATCCGCAACTTCCGCCAATTGCACAGCCCCTGCGCCGGTCACCCCGAAAATACCGAGCTTGATGGGGTCGAATGCACCACCGGCCCATTGGGACAGGGGCTGGCGATGGCGGTGGGCATGGCACTAGCTGAGCGACACCTTAACGCCACCTTCGGCGACGAACTGGTTGATCACCGCACCTGGGTGATTGCCGGCGACGGCTGTTTGATGGAGGGGGTCAACCACGAAGCGATTGGCCTGGCCGGGCACCTCAAACTGGGCCGGATGATCGTGTTGTGGGACGATAACCGCATCACCATAGATGGCGCGACGTCGCTTTCGACCAGCGAGGATATTCCGGCGCGGTTTCGCGCAACAGGCTGGCACACGGAAAGTTGCGATGGCCATGATATGGCCGACATAGCGCGCGCGATTGAGGCCGCGATGGCGGATGAACGCCCGTCGCTGATCGCGTGTCGCACCATCATCGGCAAAGGCGCACCGACCAAGCAGGGGACATCGGCAACGCACGGATCGCCGCTCGGTGCGAGTGAGGCAGCCGCGGTGCGCGAGGGTCTGGGCTGGGATGCCCCGCCGTTCGCGGTGCCCGCGCCAATTTTGGACGCCTGGCGCGCAGCAGGGGCACGCGGAGCGGCGGAACGTGCGGCATGGGAGGCGCGGCATGCGGGGCATACCGATGCCGCTGAGTTTGACCGACGGATGCGCGGGGAATTGCCGCGAAGCGGCGCGATGCAGGCCTATCTCGACAGCCTCGTCGCTAACCCGCCGACCGTCGCCAGCCGCAAGGCGAGCGAAATGGCGCTGGAGGCACTTACTGCGGCGATACCAGAGCTGATCGGTGGTTCGGCGGACCTGACCGGATCGAACAACACCAAAACTGTGTCCACCGCCCCATTGACCGCCGACAATTATGGCGGGCGCTATATCTATTACGGCATCCGCGAATTTGGCATGGCCGCGGCGATGAACGGCATGGCGCTGCATGGCGGCATCATTCCCTATGGCGGGACATTCCTGGTATTCGCCGATTATTGCCGCAATGCCATCCGCCTGTCGGCTATCCAGCTGCAACGCGTGATTTATGTGATGACGCATGACAGCATCGGTCTGGGCGAGGATGGCCCGACCCATCAGCCGATCGAGCATTTGATGAGCCTGCGCGCTATGCCCAACCTGGCCGTATTTCGCCCTTGCGACGCGATTGAGACCGCAGAATGCTGGGCACTGGCGCTGAACCGTGCCGATGGGCCGTCGTTGTTGGCGCTGTCTCGGCAGAATTTGCCGGCGCTGCGTCGTGATGCCGCCATGATGTCAGCGCGCGGGGGCTATCGGCTGCGCAGTGCACAGGCGGCGCGGCGTGTGGTGTTGGTGGCCACGGGGTCCGAAGTCAGCCTGGCGCGCGACGTGGCGGAAAGGCTGGAAGGGCAGGGCATTGGTGCCGATGTAGTGTCGATGCCGTGCACTGAACTGTTTGATGCGCAGGACGCCGCCTATCGCGCCGATATTTTGCCGCGTGATGCGCTTATCGTCTCAATCGAGGCGGGGGTGACGATGGGCTGGGAGCGCTATACCGGGCGCGACGGCCTCAATTTTGGAATCAATCGTTTTGGTGCCTCGGCGCCGATAGCCGATCTCTATAGCTATTTCGGCCTGACAGCGGGCAGCATTGCCGAACAAATCACAGCAAAATTAGATGGTTAAAAGGAAAAGCTATCATGGCGACTAAAGTAGCAATCAATGGTTTTGGCCGCATCGGGCGGCTGGTTGCGCGGGCGATATTGGAACGCAGCGACCATGACCTTGAACTGGTGGCGATCAACGACCTGGCCGATGCCAAATCGAACGCGCTGTTGTTTAAGCGTGACAGCGTTCACGGCGCCTTTCCCGGCGATGTTCACGCCGATGGCGACGCGATGGTTGTTAATGGCAAACGCATCCGGGTGACGGCGGAGCGCGACCCTGCCAACCTGCCACACGACGAAATGGGCGTGGATATTGCGCTCGAATGCACCGGTTTTTTTACCGACCGCGACGCTGCGGGCAAACATATCACCGCAGGGGCTAAGCGGGTCTTGATTTCCGCCCCCGCTAAAAATGTTGACCGCACAGTGGTTTATGGCGTCAACCACGATGCCCTGACCGGAGACGATACGATCGTTTCTAACGCCAGTTGCACGACAAATTGCCTGGCGCCGTTGGCCAAGGTGCTGAACGACGCCATCGGCATCGAACGCGGGCTGATGACGACAATCCACAGCTATACCAATGATCAGAAAATCCTCGACCAGATCCATAGCGATATGCGCCGTGCGCGTGCCGCCGCAATGTCGATGATCCCGACCACCACCGGCGCAGCCCGCGCGGTCGGCGAGGTTCTGCCTGAATTGAAGGGCAAGCTCGACGGGGCGGCTATCCGCGTGCCGACCCCCAATGTCAGCATCGTCGACCTGACCTTTGTGCCGCGCCGCGACACGACGCGCGATGAGGTCAACGCGCTGCTGAAAGCCGCGGCGGATGGTGCGCTCAAGGGGGTACTGGCCTATTCTGAAGAGCCATTGGTGTCGATTGACTATAACCATTGCCCAGCCAGCTCGACGATCGATAGCTTGGAAACCGCGGTAATCGATGGCAAGCTGGTCCGCGTTCTGTCCTGGTATGACAATGAATGGGGTTTTTCCAACCGCATGGTCGACACGGCTGGCGTGATGGCCGGGCTGATTTGAGCGATGGGCCAGTTTCGCAACCTTGATGATATGGGCGATGTCGCGGGCAAACGCGTGCTGGTGCGCATCGATGCCAATGTGCCGCTGGTGGAAGGTAAAATCAGCGATGTGACACGGCTGGAGGCGGCGCGTGATACTTTATGCGAACTATTAGATAATGGCGCTAAAATATTGATATTATCGCATTTTGGTAGGCCGAATGGGCAGGTCAACCCGGCGCTGTCATTGCGGTCAATTGTGCCTGCACTTGCCGCTGTGCTGGGCCGTGATGTCGGCTTTCTGGATGATTGTGCGGGGGAAGTGATCGCCGATCAGACGCGCGGATTGGCCAATGGTTCGATCACCATGCTCGAAAATACGCGCTTTCACGGTGGCGAAGAGAGCAATGATGCGGATTTTACGCGAGCCATGGCGCTGCTCGGCGACCTGTATGTGAATGATGCTTTTTCGGCGGCGCACCGCGCCCATGCATCGACCGAGGGGCTGGCGCACCTCCTGCCTGCCTTTGCCGGCCGCGCGATGGAGGCGGAGCTGCGCGCGCTCGATGCTGCGCTCGGCAATCCGGTGCATCCGGTTGCGGCGGTGGTCGGCGGGGCCAAAGTCTCGTCAAAAATCGACGTTTTGCGTCATTTGGTCTGCAAGGTCGATCACCTGATCATCGGCGGCGGCATGGCCAACACCTTTCTCGCGGCGCGCGGTATCGATGTTGGCAAGTCGCTGTGCGAGCATGAGCTGATCGACACCGCCAATGCGATATTTGACGCGGCAGACGCGGCTGGATGCACCGTGCACCTGCCCTATGACGTCATAGTGTCACGCGAATTTCGCGCAAATCCGCCACATCGCACTTGTAATGTCCATGAGGTGGCGGCCGATGAGATGATCCTCGACATCGGTCCGGCGGCGGTTGAGGCGCTTGGCGATGTGCTCAAAAACTGCCGGACGCTGGTGTGGAATGGGCCGCTGGGTGCGTTTGAAACCCCGCCGTTCGACGCGGCGACGGTGGCTCTGGCGCGCACCGCAGCGGCGCTGACCCGCGAAGGATCACTGGTATCGGTCGCTGGCGGCGGTGACACGGTTGCCGCGCTCCACCATGCGGGCGTCGCGGCTGATTTCAGCTTTGTTTCGACCGCTGGCGGCGCTTTCCTCGAATGGATGGAGGGCCGTGAACTTCCCGGTGTTGCGGCGCTGGCGCGTTGATATTGCTATGGTGCCGCTGCGGGCACGGGTTGGCGTAACAGCGGGATAAGGATCTCGTTCAGATCCTGAAGGTCGAAGGCGGCGGCTCGTGCATAGGCGATATGCCCGGTCCGATCGATGACATAATTGGTGGGCACAGCGCCCAATGTTTCATAGGGCCCACGAATCCGGCGCGCTGCGGGAATGGCCATTGCGGCAAACACGCCCCGCAATTGACGAATCGGAAGCGAATCTTCGGTGGTGATCGCAAAGACCCGCAATCCAACATCGCGCCGCAACCGGTAATAACGGTCAAGTGTCGGCAATTCGGTACGGCAAGGCCCGCACCATGTGGCCCAGAAATTGAGCACCACGACCTGCCCACGCATGTCGGATAGTCGCACATGCGACCCATCAACAAGCGTGAGGTCAAAATCAGGTGCAACATCGCCTACCGCTGGTGGCGTGGCGCTTGCGGGGTTACTGAAAAGTGCTGCGCTTGCTGCAATGCTCAAAATCCACCTTTTACAGCGCATGGCCTTCTCGCTCCCTCCCCGACTTTTCGCTGATGCAGGGAGTGGCTTGTATAATGGATGATGTCAATGTCACCCCGTTGCCAGCGCGCTTTCTCCCCGCTATGGGCGCTTTCATCGTTACGCATTCGTATGCCAAAATGCTGAAGCAATTAAGCAGGAGCCGCTATGTCCGCCATCGTCAAAGCTATCCTAGACCAATATGAAGCGACGCCCGACGGGGTGAAGGCCAACCTCCGCCGCATGTTGATGCACGGGCGGCTGGGCGGGAGCGGTATGATGATCATCCTCCCCGTCGATCAAGGATTTGAACACGGCCCGGCGCGCAGCTTTGCGGTCAATCCGGCGGCCTATGACCCGCATTACCACTATCAATTGGCGATCGATGCCGGCCTGAATGCTTATGCCGCGCCTTTGGGGATGCTTGAGGCGGGGGCCGATACATTCGCCGGAAAAATCCCGACCATCCTCAAGTTGAACAGCTCGAACAGCTGGGCGGGCGGAGCCAATTCGGCGGTAACGGGCACTGTTGATGATGCGCTCAGGCTGGGCTGTGCCGCGGTTGGTTTCACCATTTACCCTGGCTCGGATGACTGTTTCGCCATGATCGAGGAGTTTCGCGAGCTGGCGCTTGAGGCCAAATCGGTGGGGCTGGCGACGGTGCTATGGTCCTACCCACGCGGCGGGCTTTTGCCAAAATCGGGCGAGCTCGCGCTCGATGTCGGGGCCTATGCAGCGCATATGGCGGCGCTGCTTGGCGCGCATATCATCAAGGTCAAACTGCCCAGCGACCATATCGAGCAGACCGAAGCCAAATCAGCCTATGCCGAGATTGATACATCGACACAGGCGCTACGCGTCGCGCATATGGTGAAAGCCGCGTTTAACGGACGGCGGATCGTCATATTTTCGGGCGGTGCGGCCAAGGGGACTGACGCCGTTTATCAGGACGCGCGCGACATTCGCGATGGCGGCGGCAATGGCTCGATCATCGGCCGCAACACATTCCAGCGCCCGCGCGATGACGCGCTCGCCATGCTCGACAGGCTGGTGCGGATATACAAGGGCGAGGAATAAAGCGTACTGGCATGCCCATGGGGCAAGGCTAGCTTCGCGTCGCATACCAGGTGAAGTGCAAGAGGACGGGGGTTAGCCCCGCTCTCCGCTCGCCTTCCGATAGGCGCACTGGCCGCCCAACAAAGGACAGGGCGCCACCGCGCAAGGCGACACGCTCATCCTCGCGCAGCCGATAGGTCCGGTGGCGCCTGCCGGAACCGATCCGCACACTGACGATCAGCTGCCCTTGTGCCACGCACATTTGCTGTGCGGTAGTGCCCAGCGGCGGCAGGCATGGCCCGCGTGTGTCCTCGATAATGCGGCGCGGGTTGATGCTTATGCCCTCCAGAACAACCGTATCGCCAATCATCGCGTCAACCGATGGTCGCAATGGGGTGAGAATCGGGGGTAGCGTGTGGGGG
>JBEBJX010000090.1:0-7722 GCA_040079655.1 Sphingopyxis sp.
TCACAATCGCCCGCCGTCGATCGGTCACATAGCTTACCCCAACCAGCCTGTTTCGCGGTCCGGCTGTCATAATATTGTCGATATCAACCTCATCGTTTGAAAATAACGTTTCGGTCTGGCCCGATCCGTCGAGCATCATCGCCACAACAGCCTGTCGCCCATCGATTTTTCTGTATCCTATGGCGCGGTTGCTGGCGGCATCGATTATGGCAGGGACAAACCCCTCGTCCGAAGTGATGTCAAAGGTGGAGAGCGGCAGCCACTCCGAACTCGATTGTGCCCGATAGAGAAAGCGTATGGTGTTGCTTAACTGATAGGTCTGCCCGACCATTTGATGCACCGCCATGATCCGCACCTGTCCCGCGCCATCGCTGATATAGCGGATAGCATCACGCCTGGGCCGCTCTATATGCCGGACGGCACCGGTGCTTATGTCAACGCGGTCAACGCCCATACCCTCTCCATCTTGGGCACTAAAGGTGTTGGTTCCACCTTCGGGAACATAGCTTCGCATCATCAGGACGGCGGCAGTATCGTCGACAAGCCAATCCACTACCTCGCCGCCTCTGAAATCAATGTCATAAGCTTCGCTGCCGCGCCGCGTGCTTAAGGAGCGGACATTGCCGCCCGCAGCATCAATCGCGATCAAATTGCTCGCACCAATAATATTACCCGCAACCCGCGCACGGCTAAACACCTGACAAATCACCCGTGTGGCCGATGCCCAGCGGCACCATTGCAGGTTTTCGGGGTCACCGCTGCTAATCAATATACTGCGCGGGACCGCGCCTTCCTGGGTTCCGACAATGTAGAGCTGCCGCGCCTGCCCAACACTTGGCGTGATGAAGGCGATATGCGCGCCATCGGGCGACAGGCTGATGTCCGAAATAGCCTCTAGCGCGCCAAATTGGGCGGCGGCGGCGCTCGGTGTCTGTGCATGGGCGGTTGGGGCCATACAGGCCAAGGCCCCAAAGGCAAAAATCACGCTGAGTTTAAGCATATATGCCCCTGCCAAGCCTATTCTTTAACGATTGCATATCTCAATCGATTCTCTGGCCATCATATGCAGTGCCATGGCTATTACCAGCCCTCTTTGCCCATCCCCTTTGCGTTGCATGCTGCAACCCGCTAGGATTGCGCGCAACACCATTTGTCTTACCGCGTTTTGCGAGCCATCACATGTCACCATGTGACTTCAAAACGCTCTAGTCGGAGCAAAGCCCATGCGCACCCGTATATCCGTTCGCCTGTTTGCCTTCGCCACCGCGGCCACGCTCGCTTCGTGCATGACGGTGCCATCGACGTCGCCCGTCGCCGCCCCGCAAATCAGCGAAGAGACGCTGCGCCGGGTAACGACGATGCTGTCGTCAGATGCATTTGAGGGGCGATCCCCCGGCACAGCGGGCGAAGCATTGACGGTCAATTACCTGATCGAGCAATTTCGCGCCGCTGGCCTGCAACCAGGCAACCACGGCAGCTGGGTTCAGGATGTGCCGATGGTTGAAATGACCGCGCAAAATGTCTCGCCGCTCAGGTTCGATACGCCTGCTGGGGTCCAGTCATTGAGCTATGGCGACGATTTTGTGGCCGGCAGTTATCGCATCACCCCGCGCACCGACATAGCAAACAGCGACGTGGTGTTTGTCGGCTATGGGATCAACGCGCCCGAACGCGGCTGGAACGATTATGAGGGCATCGACGTGCGCGGCAAAACCGTCGTCATCCTCGTCAACGACCCCGATTGGCAGACACCGACGGTCGGCGGCACCTTCAACGGGCGGGCGATGACCTATTACGGCCGCTGGACCTATAAATATGAGGAGGCGGCGCGGCAGGGCGCGGCGGCGGCGATCATCGTCCACGATACTGAGCCCGCCGCTTATGGCTGGGGCGTGGTGCGATCATCCTGGACCGGGGCGCAATATCTGGCCGATGCCGCCGACAATCATATGACCGAGACACAGGCCAATGGCTGGATGCAGCTGCACCGTGCGACCGCGCTGTTCCGCGCTGCCGGGCTCGATTTTGATCGGTTGCGCGCACAGGCCCGCACACAGGGCTTTCGCGCCATCGCGCTGCCAGGGGTCACCGCCTCGCTATCGTTCGACAATGCGGTTCGGCGCACCGCGTCGCGCAATGTCATCGGCATCTTGCCGGGCCGCACGCGCCCGGGCGATTATGTGCTCTACACCGCGCATTGGGACCATCTGGGCCGGTGCGAGGCCAATGCGGCGGGCGACGATATATGCAACGGCGCGATCGACAATGCGACCGGCGTGGGCGGGCTGGTGAGCCTGGCCGAAGCGCATGCGCGCGCGGGCGCAGCAGAGCGAACGCTGGTGTTCCTGGCGGTGACGGGCGAGGAATCGGGGCTGCTCGGGTCGCATTATTACGCCGAAAATCCCGTTTTCCCGTTAGCGCAGACGGTCGGCGGGGTTAATATGGATGCATTGAACGGCACCGGCCCGGCGCGCGATGTAGTCGTCGTCGGGCGCGGCAAGAGTGACCTGGACGATTATCTGGCGCGCGCGCTGACCGCCGCCGGGCGCACTGCCTCTGATGAGCCAACGCCCGAACGCGGATTTTATTACCGCTCCGACCATTTCAGCCTCGCCAAGCTGGGGGTGCCGATGATCTATTTTGATGGCGGCGAGGATCTGATCGAGGGCGGGCGCGCAGCGGGGCGCGCGGCGGCCGAGGATTATACCGCCAACCGTTATCACAAGCCATCGGACGAGGTGGAGGCGATTGCGCGCTGGGACGGGATGACCGCCGATGTCGCGCTCTATTATGCGGTGGGCCGCGCGCTGGCGATGGACACGGCCTGGCCCAATTGGGTGGAGGGCGACGAGTTCCGCGCCATCCGCGACCGCAGCCGCGCGGGGCGCACTTCTCTGGCCTTTCCCGCTCGTGGACGAGCGCGGCGGTAAATGGTGCTTCTCCCCGAATGGGCACCGCACGAGCGGACCTGGATCGGCTTTCCCGCAATCCGCGATGAATGGGGCGATGCGTTTGATCGGGCTCGGACACAGATCGCCGCCTTTGCCAGCGTGATTGCCGATGGAGGCGCGGGTGAGGCGGTCACGCTGGTGTGTAACAGCGCGGACGATGCGGCGGCGGCGCGGGCGCTGGTCGAGCCATGCGTCGAGGTGATCGTCGAGCCATTGGGCGATGTGTGGCTGCGCGACACCGCGCCGATCATTACCGGAACGGGAGCGGGCCGCGAAGACACCCGCCGCGCGGCGGATTTTGCCTTCAACGGCTGGGGCGGCAAATACATCATGCCCGGCGACGGTGACATCGGCGCGCGGCTGGCTGCGCGCTATGCCCTGCCCCGCGATGCGCACCCCATGGTGCTAGAAGGCGGCGCGATCGACTGGGATGGCGGCGGCCTGTGCGTGACCACCAACCAATGCCTGCTCAATCGCAATCGCAACCCTGGGCTGATGCCCGAACAGATTGCAGCGGCGTTAAAGGATGCACTTGGCGTTGAGCGCGTCTTGTGGCTCGGCAATGGCCTTGGCGGCGATCATACCGACGGCCATGTCGATAATCTGGCGCGCTGGATCGCTCCGGCCACGCTTCTGCTCCCCACGGCGAGCGGGCCTGACGACCCCAACACCGCCGTTTATGCCGATGCGATGGCGCGCGCACAGCGCTTTGCCAATGACCAGCACCCCATCACCATCCGCACCATCCCCTCACCCGGCAAAGTGGCGATTGGCGGCGTGGTTATGCCCGCCAGCTATATGAACTTTTTCATCGGCAACAGCATTGTCGCTATGCCCGCTTATGGCACGCGTTACGACGATGAAGCCGCTGCGGTGCTCGCCGATTGTTTTCCCGATCATCGCGTCGTCGCCCTGCCCTCTGATGCCATCCTCTCTGGCGGTGGTAGCTTTCATTGCGCCAGCCAACAGGTGCCAGCGTGAGATGCTGAGCGCGGCATTCCTTATCCGCGCCGCCCTGTCGGGCGCCATCATCGCGATCATCGCTCTGATTTCTCGGCGCTACCCAGGCGTCGGTGGCCTCATCGCATCGCTGCCGCTGATCTCGGTGCTGGGCATGGTGTGGCTGTGGCACGACACGGGTGATCGCGAGGCGGTCGCCACCTATCTGCAATCGGCCTTCTGGTATTTCCTGCCGACCATCCCGATGTTCCTGTTTATGCCGATGATGCTGCGCCATGGCATCGGATTCTGGCCAACTCTGGCGTGCGGTATCGTCGTAACGATGCTGCTCTATGCAGCGATGAACCGCGCGCTGGCGGCGTTCGGCATCACGCTCTAACCAAAGGAACAAACCCATGACTAATTGGTGGGACCGCACCATTGCTCCGCGCCTCATTCGCTGTGCCTGTGGTCAGCCACAGATAATGAAAGCGCGCAGCCATGTGGTGCCATTGGCCAGCGGCGACGTGTTCGAGCTGGGTTGTGGCGGCGGTATCAACCTGCCCTTTTACGACGCTGCTAAGGTCACCAGCCTGTCGGGGATCGATCCCAATAAAGCCTTGCTCGCCGATACGCAGCGGCTGGTGGCGGAGCGCGGCTTTCCCGCAGACATCCGCGATGGGGTGGGCGAGGATATCCCCTTTACCAGCGCCAGTTTTGATACGGTGGTGACGACCTTCACCCTGTGCTCGGTGCAGGACAGCGCGCGGGTGCTGAGCGAGATCCGCCGTATCCTCAAACCGGGCGGCACCGCGCTGTTCCTCGAACATGGCCGCGCACCCGACGAGGCCGTGCGCAAATGGCAGCGGCGCATCGAACCGGTGTGGAAACATATCGGCGGCGGCTGTCACCTGACCCGCCCGATCACGCAAGCCTATGCCGATGCCGGGTTCAAGACCGAGCAGATGGGCAGCGGCTATATGCCCAAAACCCCACGCCCCTTCGGCTGGTTAGAGTGGGGCGTTGCGCGGGTTTAGAGCGTATTACATCCGCTGCTGGCCCGGCGTTTGCTGAAACCCCATGTGCGCCAGCCCGTGCCATCGACATGAAAGCGCCCGGCGCGGTTCCAACGCGGGTGATCGGGATCATAATATGCCCCCAATCCCCAGCGCGACGCGGAGCCCGCCCGCCGCCAAGCCCGGCAAAGTAACGTGAAACTTGCTGTGGCATCAGGCTGATCTTTCGGCTCAAGGTCCAATGCTGAAAATGTCATATGGCGGCTCTGGCCTGCCCCGCCCGAACAATCATTGAGCGCGGGGCCACGGAATGCCGATGCCACTTCGACAGCGCCGACGGCTGGAACCACCCGTTCACGCACCAGTTTGAGCGCGGGCAATATATTGGGCCATGTTCGGCGTGGCGGCATGATGAAGGGGGCGGCGCGGCAGAGCATGCTCCGCTTTCGCTCTGCCCGCAACAATGTCCAGGGCGGGGTCATATCGGCATAGCCAGCATCGGCGATAAATTGCTCAAATGCGGCGACAGCTTCGCTGCGTTCATCGCCTCCAGCAGCAACCCAGCGGTCAAAGGCAGGGCGCGAGACATCTGCCGTTGTTACACGCGAAAGAACAGGCTCCGCCACATCGAGGATTGGCAAATTGCCTGCCCATATGAGGGTGCCCAAAACAGCCGCGCCGAGCATCAGCGCGCCAAGGATAATATACCAAAGCCGCATCGCTGTCCCTTCTGTTACCGTGATTTCCGAGCCGTTTGATGTTTCATCAAACTCGAAATCGCTCTTGCGCCGCATCATCGCCGAGGTGCGCAGCCCCTCGCGTCTTGGCGAGCTGCATCTGTTTGTGGCGCTCGGCAAAGCGGGTGCGGTCATCATCGCTGCGGGTCGCGGCGCAATGCGGGCATTGCACGCCCTCGATATAATCCGGCGATAGCTGGTCGTCGGGGGTCATCGGCATGCGGCAGGCGCGGCAAAGGCTGTGCGGACCGACACAAAGCCCATGGCCAACGCTGACCCTCTCATCAAAAACAAAGCATTCTCCGTGCCATAGGCTCTGTTCTTGAGGAACTTTCTCAAGATAATTGAGAATGCCACCTTTGAGGTGCGCGACATCCTCTATGCCCTCGGCGCGCAGATATGCCGTTGATTTTTCACAGCGAATCCCGCCGGTGCAGAACATGGCGACGCGCGGAGCATTGCCAAATTCGGCGCGGTGCGCGCGAAACCACGCCGGAAACTCGCCAAAGCTCGCGGTTTTGGGGTCGATAGCGCGCGCAAAGCTGCCAATCGCAACCTCATAATCGTTGCGGGTGTCGATGACGATGGTGGCGGGGTCGGCGATCAGCGCATTCCATGCATCGGGCTCGACATAGCGGCCGACATCGCGCGACGGGTCTATGCCCGCAACGCCCAGCGTCACAATCTCGCGCTTGATCCGCACTTTCATCCGCCGAAAGGGCGCACTTTCGGCATGGCTATATTTGACATCGAGATCCGCGCAGCCTGGCAACGCGCGGATATGCGCCAGCACCGCCGCTATGCCGCTCGCGCTGCCCGCAATTGTGCCGTTGATCCCCTCGCTCGCCAGCAACAATGTGCCGCGAACGCCCTGCGCATTGCACAGATCAAACAGCGGGGCACGCAAGCTTTGCGGGTCGTCAAAAGGGGCGAATTGATAGAGCGCGGCGACTGTCAGAGTTGGGGTATAGGTCATGGCGCTGCGCTATAGCGTCGCCATTGTCGTCGCGCTACCCCGCCGCCTTCCTCTCCTGCCTGAACGCATGCAGCAAAGGCTCGGTATAGCCCGATGGCTGCTCTACCCCTTGGAATATCAGCGCCCGCGCCGCGCGAAACGCCACACCATCGGCGCTGAGCGGCGTATAAAGCGGGTCGGCGGCGTTTTGCGCATCGACCTTTGCCGCCATCCGCAGCAGCGCCGCATCGACCTGTGCGGGCGTGCAAACACCATGGAGCAGCCAGTTGGCGAGCGCCTGTGATGCGATACGCAGAGTCGCGCGGTCCTCCATCAGGCCGATGTCGTTGATGTCGGGCACCTTGGAACAGCCGATGCCCTGATCGATCCAGCGCACCACATAGCCGAGGATGCCCTGACAATTGTTGTCAAGTTCGCGGCGCACCTCGTCATCGCTCCAATTGCGGCCCAGCGCAACCGGAATGGCCAGCAGGCGATCGAGCGATGGGATCGCTTCATGCCCAATGACCGCCTGGCGCGCGAACACATTGACGGCGTGATAATGGAGCGCATGAAGCGTCGCGGCGGTGGGGGATGGCACCCAGGCGGTGTTGGCCCCCGCCATCGGGTGCGCGATCTTTTGCTCCACCATCGCCGCCATCAGGTCGGGCATCGCCCACATCCCCTTGCCGATCTGCGCGCGCCCAGCAAGGCCGCAGGCTAGCCCGATGCGGACGTTGCGATCTTCATAGGCGGCAATCCAATCGCTCGCCTTCATCTCGCCTTTGGGGATCATCGGCCCGGCGTGCATCGAGGTGTGAATCTCATCGCCGGTGCGATCGAGGAAGCCGGTGTTGATAAAGGCGATGCGGCCCCGCACCGCATGGATACAGGCGGCAAGGTTGGCGCTGGTGCGGCGTTCCTCATCCATCACTCCAACCTTGATGGTATGGCGTTCGAGCCCAAGCATGTCTTCGACCGCATCGAACAGCGCGTTGGTGAACGCACATTCGGCGGGGCCGTGCATCTTGGGCTTGACGATATAAATGCTGCCTGTCCGGCTGTTGCGCATAGCACCGCCGCGCTCGCTTGCGAGTGGGAAAGGCGAAGAAGAAACGCCGCGC
>JBEBJX010000091.1:0-7494 GCA_040079655.1 Sphingopyxis sp.
CCATCGGGCCGCGTGCAGGGGCCGCCCGACGGCATCATCCCGCTGCCACCTGCAAATGCGCGCCCCTTGCCAACGCCTGCCGCACCGCCGCCACTACCGACGACACAGCCCTTGCCGAGCCTGCCTGTGCCCGCCGGCCCGGTGACAAATGCGCCGCTGCCTGCACCCACAGTGCAAAGGCCAGTCGCTCGGCCCAATCCGGCGCGGCCCACGCGACCCGTGCCCGTTGATACCGTTTCTGAGGCTGTGCCAAATCCATCGACCCCATTGGATGCGCCGCTATCCTCCGATGGATCTCAACCCGCTTTAGAGCCGTTAGCAGCGCCCGCTGGCGCAGAGACGGGAGCCGAAACGGGAACGGACACATTGGCGCAGGCCCCAGCGGTTGAGGTAGGTGACGCGCCCGCCGCCTGGCCCGCATGGGCGCCATTGGTCGCCCTTGGCGGGGCTGGTGCCTGTATATTTGCGCTATCATTATGGTGGCCGCGTCGCCGCAGGCGCCTATTGGCGCTTCCTGCGCCTCTACCCGAGCCGGAGGCTACTCCCGCACCTGCGCCTGAATCTGTCGCTGCGGCCCGCACACCACCCAAATCGAACAAAGCAACTGCAAAGGCCGATAGCCCAGACAGCGGCCGCAATATTATCGGCAAACGCGCCGACCTGTCGATGCGTTTCGAGGCGTTGGCAGCGCAATCAACATTACTCAATTTTCGACTTCGCTATGCCGTCACCCTGGTTAATGCCGGCCCTGTTGATGCTGCAAATGCCACTTTACGTATCGGCCTGTTCGCGGGAACACAAGCGAGCGAAAACGGGATAGCCCAATGGCTAATGCTGCCCGATCAGGCCACACATCACATGGTTGAAACCATAGCCGCTGGCAGCGAACATCGATTTGAGGGGGAATTGGCAGCGCCGCTAGAAGCATTGGGGCCAATGACCGTGGAGGGCCGAACACTCGCCATCGCGTTGATGGCTATCGATGCCCGCTATCATCACCCATTGGGTGAAGCGCCGCTCGATGGGCAGATCGCGCGGGCCTTTGTCGTTGGGCGCGAGCCTTCGTCTGGTGGCAGCGGCTCTGGTAAATTGGCGCCATTCCGGCTCGATCAGGGACCAACCAGTTTTGCCCCGCTGGGCACAAGGGACACGCACATCAGTCGCAACGAGTAGCCGCTCTGTGGTGAAAATGTTGCACCGCGTCAAAATAATTGCACTTTGGCCGTTCCCCTGCTTGCCAAGCTGCCATAGCCGCAATAGGTTCGCCCTCCCTCCCCGGGATACATATGCGAAATCAACCGCGCCACGCCATGACTTGGGTAGCGCACAAAAGGGAGCAGGACATGGAATCGCTTGTCACCACTGATTGGCTGGCCAAAGAATTGGGCGCGAGCGACCTTCGCGTTGTCGATGCCACAAAGTTCATGGGTGGGTCTGAACGCAATGCGCGCGCCGAATATGAGGCGGGGCATATTCCAAGCGCGGTTTTCATGGACCTGGCCGACCTCGTGGATCCGGGAAACTCTATTGAAAACATGGCTCCCAAGGCAGAAAAATTTGCCAGCCGCATGCAAAGCCTGGGCCTGGGCGATGGCAGCCGTATCGTCCTCTATGACGACAGCCCGTTGGCCAGTGCGAGCAGGGCGTGGTGGCTGCTCAAGCTCTTTGGTGCACATGACGTTGCGCTGCTCGATGGTGGCCTCGCCAAATGGAAAGCCGAAGGCCGCGCGCTCGAAATGGGCAATCATACGCTGCGCCACCGCCACTTTACGGTTTGGCACGACGCCAAAGCCGTGCGAACCAAGGCACAGATCCTCGCCAACATTGCCAGCAACGCCGAACAGGTTGTCGATGCGCGCGGCGCAGCGCGCTTTACTGGCGAAGACCGTGACCCACGACCTGGTATGGCGCCAGGCCACATCCCTGGATCGCGCAACCTGCCGATGTGTGACCTGTTCAACGCCGATGGCACATGGAAACAGGGCGACGCCCTGCTCGCCGCCTTTGCCGCAGCAGGCATTGACACGGTCAAACCGATGATCGCCACATGTGGTAGCGGCATGACTGCAAGTGCGGTGACATTTGCGGCGCATCTTCTGGGCAATGATGACGTCGCGCTCTACGATGGCAGTTGGGCCGAATGGGGTGCCGACCCCGCAACGCCCAAGGCAACGGGGGCTTCTTGACCCTAGGTCACACACTCATGCCCAAAACAGACGATCATCCGCCCGATCACTCTATGCAACCAGCAACCAGGCTTGTCGTCGCCGGGCGGCGCGCAGAATGGACAGGCGACCCGCGGCTTGGTGGCGGCGTCGTCAACCCGCCGGTGTGGCGCGCGTCGACCATCCTTTACGATAATGTGGCCGACCTTCAGTCGCGCGGGGCCGACACTCACGATAAATTATTCTATGGCCGACGCGGCACGCCAACGGTGTGGGCGCTCGCCGATGCGCTGACGGGGATGGAACCAGGCGCGGCGGGGACATTGCTCTATCCGTCGGGCGTCGCGGCGATTGCCAGCGCGATGCTGGCACTGCTGTCCCCCGGCGATCATGTGCTTGTGCCCGATAGCGTCTATGATCCGACCCGCATATTGTGCGGTGGCTTATTGGCGCGGATGGGGGTGCGCACCAGCTATTATGATCCGATGCTGGGGGCGGGGATAGCACCCCTCATCGAGCCCGAAACCAGGTTGATCTTTCTTGAGAGCCCAGGCAGCCTGACGTTCGAAGTGCAGGATGTGCCGGCAATCACCGCAGTAGCAAAAGCACGCGGCATCTCCACGATAATCGACAATACATGGGCAACACCGATGTTATTCCCCGCTTTGTCGCATGGCGTTGATGTAACGATGATGAGCCTGACCAAATATGTCGGCGGCCATTCGGATGCGATGATGGGGTCATTGACCGCCGCGCCCGCGCTGTGGCCGCGGCTTCGCGACGCCACCTATCAACTGGGGCAAACGGTTTCGCCCGATGATTGCGCATTGATGCTGCGGGGCTTGCGCACGCTCGATGTCCGCCTAAATCGGCACGGGCAAAGCGGCCTGGCGGTGGCGCGGTGGCTGAGCATGCATCCGGCGGTTGGAGAAGTGCTTCACCCCGCTATGCCCAATTGCCCCGGCCATGCGCATTGGGCGCGCGATTTTTCGGGCGCTAGCGGCTTGTTCGCTTTCACCCTGAAAGGCGCGAGCAAAGCACAACGCGCTGCGTTGATCGACGCACTCACCCTGTTCGGGATTGGCTATAGCTGGGGCGGGTTTGAAAGCCTCGCCGTGCCAGCGGACCCGCTGCGCAGCATCAGGGCATGGGGCGGCGATCCATTGATCCGCCTGTCGATCGGGCTCGAAGACCCCGCAGATTTGATTGCGAATATAACGTGCGGATTTGCGGCGGCGGGGCTCAGTATATGAGCCTCCCCCGCATCATCGAAGGCATTCGCGGCTTTGGGGTCGACATTGGCAGCTATCGGCTGACGCTATATGGCTTTTTGTCGGCCCTGCTGGTCATCATCATATTATTTGCGACGGTTCGCCTCTCGCTCATGGCCATCACCTGGCTGCTGCGCCGTAACCCCCGCATTGATGAGACACAGCGGCTGCTGGTGCAAAAGCTGGTCGGCATATTATTATCCGCTATTGCCGTGCTGGTGGGCATTGACCTCATCGGCATAGACCTCACCGCGCTGACCGTTTTTTCCGGCGCACTGGGCCTCGCGGTCGGTTTTGGACTGCAAAAAACGGTGGGAAATCTGATCGCGGGGATCATCATATTGATGGACCGTTCGATCAAACCCGGCGATGTCATCGTGGTTGGCGATTTAGGCGGAAATAGCGAGAGCCATGTTTTGCCAGATGTCGGCCGGGTCACAGAAATTGGCATCCGCGCCGCCAGCGTCGTCACCCGCGACGGCAAAAAGCACCTCATCCCCAACGAAGTGCTGATGACGCAACCGGTTGAAAACTGGTCCTATTCGAGCCGCGAAGTGCGCGTGAGGATGCGTATTCCCGTTGGCTATGATGCTGATCTCAGGGCGGCACAGCGATTGATTGTCGATGCCGCGCGCGCCAACCCGCGCGTTCTGGACGATCCTGAGCCGATGGTGTGGATTACCAGTTTCGGCGATCGTGCCGTCGATCATGAACTGCGCTTCTGGATTGATGACCCCGAAAGCGGGCTAGGCAATATCCAGGGCGAAGTTTTCATGGGTATTTGGGACGCGTTTAAGGCGGCGGGGATAGCCTTTCCGACGCCGCGGCTCGATGTCGCGTTACAGAGGCCTAATATCCCATCCCATTAGCACTCCCCCGTTCGTGCTGAGTGCGGCTGAAAGCCGTGTATCGAAGCATGAGCGGATGAACCGTCCTTCGATACTCCGCTTCGATCAAATCAGCGGCTACTCAGGACGAACGGCCCTGCTCAATATCACCAAACCCTAACCCTTGGCCTTCGCCCGCTCGATGCACTCAACGATGATGCGCTTGGCATCATCAACGCTTCCCCAGCCATTGAGCTTAGCCCATTTGCCAGGCTCCAAATCTTTGTAATGCTGGAAAAAATGCTCGATCTGCTGAGTCACAATCGGCGGCAAATCATCATGTCCGTCAATTTCCGCATAATAAGGGAAAGTCGCATCAACCGGAACCGTGATGAGTTTTTCATCGCCGCCCTTGTCATCTTCCATCAACAGCACACCGACCGGGCGCACGCGGATCACCGCGCCGGGGATGATTGGCGAGCGCGCAATCACCAACGCATCGAGCGGGTCGCCATCTTCGCCCAATGTATGCGGGATAAAGCCATAATTGGCGGGATAGCGCATGGCTGTGTGCAAGATACGATCAACGAACAGCGCGCCCGATGCCTTGTCAAACTCATATTTCACAGGCTCGCCGCCAATCGGCACCTCGATGACAACATTGAGCGTGTGCGGCGGATTGTCGCCTGCGGGGATCAGGTCAATTCTCATTTTTGCGCTTTCGGATTTAGGAGGGAGCAAGTTTTCCGATAGGCACGCGCTGGGTTGAACGCAAGCCACCTCGTCATCTCCCGCTCGGCTCTTCGCTCAATCGACTGGCGAAGCGCGCCGCTTTGCGCTAGCGACGCCAGCTATGGCACGGATACCCACCCCCCACGCGGTGCGCGGCACCCAGGACATGATCGGCGACGTTGCGGATCGTTTCACCCATGTGGTCGAGACGTTCGAGCGGGTGCGCCGCCTCTATGGCTTTGGCCGCATCGAAATGCCCGTCATCGAGCCGACCGCCGTGTTCGCGCGCTCCTTGGGCGAAACCACCGATGTCGTGTCCAAGGAAATGTATTCGTTTGATGATCGCGGTGGTGATTCGATAACACTCAGGCCAGAATTTACCGCCGGCATCGCCCGCGCTTACATCACCAACGGCTGGCAGCAATATGCGCCGCTGAAAGTCGCGACACACGGGCCGCTGTTCCGCTATGAGCGCCCGCAAAAGGGCCGCTACCGCCAGTTTCATCAGCTCGACGCCGAGGTGATCGGGTCGGACAGCCCGCATGCCGATGTCGAATTACTGTGCTTTGCCGATCAATTGCTCCGCGAGCTTGGCATAGCGGAGGGCGTGACGTTGACGCTCAACACGCTGGGCGATGCGGCCAGCCGCGATGCGTGGCGCGCGGGGTTGATCGCGCATTTCGAGGGGCACCGCAGCGAGTTGTCGGAAGACAGCCTTCGCCGCCTGTCGGTCAACCCGATGCGCATTCTCGACAGCAAAGACCCAGCCGACCGCGCGGCGGCGGACAGCGCGCCCGACATCGACGCCTATCTGACGGATGAGGCGCGCGATTTCTTTGGCGCGGTAACGGCGGGGCTGGACGCGGCGGGAGTGGCTTGGGAGCGCAACGCGCGCCTCGTGCGCGGGCTCGATTATTACCGCCATACCGCGTTCGAGTTTGTCACCGACCGACTGGGCGCGCAAGGAACGGTGATCGGCGGCGGGCGCTATGACGGGCTGATCGAGGCGCTGGGCGGCCCCGCCACCCCCGCAGTCGGCTGGGCAGCGGGGATCGAGCGACTGGCGATGTTGGTGGAAAACGTGAGTGACGAGCGCTTGGAAATCGCGGTAGTCGCTGAGAATAGTGATCGAGATACTGAAGCCGTCGAAGCAGTTGCGATATTTCGCCGACTTGGATTTAGAGCAGAGCAATTCGTTTCTGGAAGCTCTCGGAAGCGGTATGACAAGGCCCGAAAATTAGAACCAGCAATTTTGATTTCGTTGGACATTCGAAACGGTCAATTGACTCAAGGGTGGCTGGCTACTGACCCTCCAATTGATCGAGAGAGTCTTGCTTTCGAAGCTTTTACGAGCCGCTGGGAGCTGTCAGAGCCTGGTGAATATTGACCATGACCCGCATTTCCGACGAACGCATTGCCCAGATCATGGGCCGCCGCGACGAAATTGGCGCACGGATGGCATCGGGCAGCCTGGAGGGCGCGGCGTTCGTGCAAGCATCGAAAGACTATGCCGAGATTGAACCCGCCGCCAAGGCCGCAGCAGAGGTAGCGCGGCTGCGCGCCGAGCATAGCGCACTCACCGCAATGGCGGCGGGCGATGATGCAGAGCTGCGCGCCATGGCCAATGAGGAGCTGGCCGCAATCGAGGCCACACTCCCGCTCGCGGACCATGCGCTGGCCATCGCGCTGCTCCCCAAGGACGCCGCCGATGAACGCTCCGCCATGCTCGAAATCCGCGCTGGCACTGGCGGCGATGAAGCCGCACTGTTCGCGGGCGATTTGCTGCGGATGTATAGCAAATATGCCGATGCGCAGGGCTGGCGCGTCGAGCTGGTATCGGCAAGCGAGGCCGATGTCGGCGGCTACAAAGAGGCCATCATCAACATCGCGGGCACCGGCGTGTTCGCCAAGCTCAAGTTCGAAAGCGGGGTTCACCGCGTTCAGCGCGTCCCCACCACCGAAACACAGGGCCGCATCCACACCAGCGCCGCCACCGTCGCGGTCCTGCCCGAGGCAACCGAGGTTGATGTCCAGATCAACGAGGGCGACCTCAAGGTCGACATTTACCGTTCATCGGGCGCAGGCGGGCAGCATGTCAACACCACCGACAGCGCGATCCGCATTACCCATTTGCCGACCGGCCTCGTCGTCATTCAGCAGGACCAGCGCAGCCAGCACAAAAACCGCGCCAAGGCGATGGATGTGTTGCGCACGCGCCTGTATGAACGGCAGCGCGAATTGCTGCACCAGGAGCGGGCGGGAACGCGTAAGTTGATGGTGGGATCAGGCGATCGGAGCGAGCGCATCCGCACCTATAATTTTCCGCAAGGCCGCGTGACCGACCACCGTATCAATTTGACGTTGCACCGACTGCCCGAAATATTGGAGGGCCAGCTTGGTGAATTGGTTGGTGCACTGGTTGCCGAAGATGAAGCCGAACGATTGGCAATGGTGGGCAATGAATAATAAGCCCCTCCCTTTTAAGGGAGGGGTTGGGGT
>JBEBJX010000092.1:0-7420 GCA_040079655.1 Sphingopyxis sp.
TCGAGCGTGTACATGCCAGCGGTGAAAATGTCGGCAATCTTGCCTTCGTTAAAAAAGGCCGCAACCTGACCCTCGCGCACGGTCAGCACAGCGCCATTTTGAATCTCTTTGTCAGCCATGGGGACGCGATAGGCGAGATCGCCCGCTTCTTCGGTCCAGTCAATAACGTCAATAAATTGTTTGGAGAGAAAATCGAGAATACCCATTTCAGCCTCTTTTCAAATGGTCGCGCACATTGCACGACCTTAGATAGCGTATGACATGGCCCCTGGCCAAGTCAGGGTCAGGGCCTGCCTTATACCCCTTCGAGGTTTGAGGCGATTTTGCTCAGTGTAAGGCGGCAAGACGCATGAATAGTGGTGCTATTTCAAGGCTTGCTAACGCAGCACTGGGCAAAATCGGTCAAATCCCGACGGGACGTCGAAATGGCTTCGATCTCAAAGCAAAATGACCTTGCAGGCAGAATGATTGCCTGACTGTGGCCATTTTGCTCCGATATCTTTGCCATTTTGACGCCTCGAACGGATATAAGACAGATCCTGACCCTAATTCAAGAGACCCGCTGTATTATTTTTATAGAACAGTCCTTGGCATCATAGCGCGATGACGGCAGTGGTCAAATGCTGATCGTCAAAACCAGCCACTTATCCCCAATAGAAACCGCCAAGCACCAACGCGCTCTCCCGCATTTCGCCGAAAGTCGGTGCTGTTGCCAAAAGCGCGCGCATATTCGACCCCAGCATAGGGCGCAAAATGCGGCGTCACCTGATAGCGCAGACGCGCGCCAAGCTCAGCACTGTTGAGGCCAGAACCGATGCCAAGTCGCGGCACGTCCTGCGCGGCTAGCTCAATCTCGGCGCGCGGTTGCAAAATCCACACTTGCGTCAGGCGGATGTCATGCGCTGCCTCCACCCGCGCAGTCACATCGCCCCGGTGCGACACAAACAGCGCAGCATCGACATGGAACCAATAGGGCGCAAGCCCCTGCACACCGATGACCGCATGCGTCGTTTCGGGCCCGGTGCCGATGTCTTGCCGCACACCCACCTGCACATCCCAAAAGGGCGCGATGGCATGGCTCCACAGCGCCTGCACCTCGGCGCGCTCCAGCCCGCTTTGGGTATCACCCTCGCCCTCGCTCTTCACCCACAGGCGGTCAATATCGCCGCCGCTCCAGCCATATCCGCTCCACGCATAGCCGTCAGACCCGGTTCCCACCCCCCATTCGAGCCGCTCAATCGCGACTTTATGCGCTGTGGCCCCGCCGTGCATCGCGGGTATCGCGGCGCGGGCGGCGGCCATTTGCGCAGGGTCATAGATGGTGTCAGCGGCATGCGCCGGGCCGGACAACGCAGCGGGCGGCGGCGGGGCCAACGGGGGTTCAGCAACCGGAGGCGGCATCACATGCCCCGCATGCGGATCTGGCAGCGCAGAAGCGGGAGCGGGTGCGGGAGCGGGAACAGGAGCAGGCGTTGGCGGTGGTGCGGGTGACATCACATGCCCGGCATGCGGATCGTGATCCGAATGCTGCGCCAGTGCTGGCGTGCTCAACCCCGCCAACATCGCGACCATCAGCGCCGCCTTCACGCGCTAACCCCATCAATCGGGCGCACCGTCACCACCCGCATCATCCCAGCGTGCATGTGATAGAGCAAATGGCAGTGCAGCACCCAATCGCCCGGCGCATCGGCGGTGAAATCGACGCTGGCCGTGCCGCCGGGAAACACCCGCACCGTATGTTTCATCGGCTGGTGCAGCCCGTGTCCGTTGACCAGCTCGAAAAAATGGCCGTGCAGGTGCATCGGGTGGGTCATCATCGAATCGTTGACAAAGGTCATCCGCACCCGCTCATCGCGCGCAAAGCGGTATGGCTCTGGGTTTTCGCTCAGCCGCTCGCCATCGAGCGACCACATGAACCGCTCCATATTGCCCGTGAGATGCACCTCGATCCGCCGCGATGGTTCGCGCGCATCCTTGCGCGGCGCGAGCGCGGCCAGTTGGCGGTAATTGAGCACGCGGTGCTCGACACTATCGAGGCCGATCCCGGGAAAATCCATACGGTCAATTGGCATCGACGCGATCATATCCACACCCGGGCCAACCGGAAAGGATACGCGGCGGGTATCGCGCATATCATGCTGCATTGGCGCCCCGCCGCTCTGCTCACCGCCGCCATGCCCCATCGCCGCATGGTCCATCCCTTCCATGCCAGCCATACCGCCCATCCCCATGTCGGTCATCGTCAGCAGCGGGCGCGCCCGCAATGGCGGCGCCTCAGCGCGCATGCCGAGGCGCGGCGCGAGCGTCGCCGTCACCATCCCCGATCGGTCGATCGCCTCGGCAACGATGCCATAGGCGCGATCATCTCTTGGTGTGACGATGACATCATAGGTTTCGGCATTGCCGATCTGAAACTCGTCCACCTCGACGCTGCGAACATTCTGCCCATCGGCGGCCACCACAGTCATGGCCAGGCCGGGGATACGAAAGTTGAATATGGTCTGCGACGCCGAGTTGATGATCCGCAGCCGCACCCGCTCACCGCCACGAAACAGCCCGGTCCAATTCTCGGCGCTGCCGTGGCCGTTGATCAGGTAGTGATAGGTCGCGCCCGTGACATCGGCGATATCGGTTGGGTCCATCCGCATTTGCGCAAACATCGCGGCGTCGGCGGCGGGCATCGCGTCATGGCCCGCGCGCTCCAGCAGCGTGCGGCGTTGGCGGTTGAAATAGCCCGCTTCCTGTTTGAGCCGCATCATCACCCTATGCGGATGCAGGAAGCTCCAGTCGGACAGGACAATCACATGCTCGCGGTCATAGGCGATGGGGTCCGGCTCTGCCGGATCGATGATGATCGGGCCATAATGGCCCATCGGCTCCTGCAGCCCCGAGTGGCTGTGATACCAATAGGTGCCCGACTGAATGATCGGAAAGTCATAGGTAAAGCGCGCGCCCGGGCGAATACCAGGAAAGCTGACCCCTGGCACGCCGTCCATTTGAAACGGCACCAACAGCCCGTGCCAGTGGATCGACGTATCCTCGTCGAGCGCATTATCAACGTGGATGCGCACCCGCTGCCCCTCGCGCAACCTGAGCAGCGGCGCAGGCAGTGTGCCGTTGATGGTGACGGCGTGGCCGCTGCGCCCGCCCACGGTGAACGGGCTGTGTGCGACGCGCAGGGTAATCTCGTCGCCGGAGAGGCCAGAGAGAGGCGATGAAGCGGCCGTGCCCATGGTCCCGCTCTGCGCCCAAGCAGGAACAAACCGACCAAGCCCCAGCCCCGCAAGGCCAAGCGCACCGGAGCGCAATAGCGTGCGGCGGGGGATTGATACAGTCAAGGCGCGCTCCTGCTATTTGTGAACGGCAATCATAGAAGTTCGCTATAGGGGCGGCTAGGGTTACTTAAAGTGATTTCGATCCAGAGTCGAAATCGCTAAATTGTCCCGGCGAGAAAATAGGGACTGTCCCTATTTAATTCTGATTCTATCGCGCCCCAGCCCGGTCGCGGCCATACACATCGGGGAAACTGCGTAGCTCATTCGCGCCAGAAGCAGCCGCGAACGGGGCAATTGTAAAATAGCTGATATAAACAGGAATCGGCGCGGGCAGATCAACGGTCTGCGTCCGTCCGCTGGCGACCGCCGCATCGGTGGTGGCACGGGTCCACCCTTCGCGCGCCGAAAGCAGTGCTGTGGCAAAATCGAGCGCCTGATTGACCCGCACACAGCCATGGCTATAGGCGCGCACGGGGTTGGCGAACAGCGATTGCGATGGCGTGTCGTGCAGGAAAATGGCGTGGCCATTGGGCATCACCAGCTTCATCCGGCCGAGCGAGTTACTCGCCCCCGGCCGCTGGCGATAGCGCCCGTCCTGAAACACAAAACCGCGCGCAGCCTCTCTCGCAGGGTTGGCACGCACCCGCGCCGCTACGCCCTCGTTGGCAATGCTGGTGGGGATTTCCCACCATGGGTTGAGGATGACACCCGTTACCGTCGCCGAAAAACCGTTGGTTTGCGTGGTTGTCCGCCCGACAACGGTGCGCCAACGGTCAATTTGGCGCCCGTCCTGCCACAAGGTCACCTCGAACGAGGGGATGTTGACCAGCAAATAGCGCTGCCCCAAATTGCGCGGCATCCAGCGCCAGCGATCCATGTTAAGACGGATCGATTCCAAACGCGCCGCGTCGGCTTCCGTCGCCAATAAATTGCGCAGCGCGATATAATTAGGATGGGTCGGTACCGCAGCGACGAACAACTCATTGACGCGGTCGAGCGAAATCGCAGCCGCAACCGCATCTGCAGCGGGGCCGAAACTATCACCAGTGATGCCAAAGGCGCGGCGTTGGCCATTATGGGCACCATTTCTGTGCAGTTCGAGCAGCCGTGCCGCCGAAACACTGGCGACCTCGCTGATCCGTATATCATCGCCGCCCGATATGGTGTCCCGCAGGGCGCGAGCCGCAGCGCTCATATCGGGCAAGCCCTCGCGCGATGCGCCATCAAGCCAAAGCGCCAGCTGCATCGCCTGTTCCGCGCTCCAAACCGGCGCGGGCATTTCAACCTGGGGGGCGGGGGCTGTCGTGATATCTGGCGCAGGCACCATGCTCCCCGCCGCAGTTTGCGCCAGAGCGGGAACCGCAAATACTGCAATCGCAAAAATGCCGAATAATCTACGCATAAAGCCACCCAAATTCAGCGAATCAGCATTTCGCCGTCAATACTGCACGTTTCATCGCTGTATCATTCTTCTATTCACATTGCCAACCCTATGGTCTGTGCGTTTCGTCACAAATATAGGTGTGGATTTGGCAATTTTTACGTCTCGTAGGCAAATGATGATCGGCGGTCTAGCTATGGCAGCGCTGCCCGCTATGTCACGGGCAACATCTGATGCGCTGCCTTCCTCAACATCTGGCACACCGCTCGCCGCTGTTTCCGCCTCAACGTCCATGTCCAATGGCGTGAATCTGCCGCTGTTCATGCGCGCCACCGCCGCCATGGAACGCCATGCTGGCGTCATCACGCAGCGCGACCGCATTGGCATCGTCGATTTCTCGCTGCTCTCGCGAACCCCGCGCTTCCACATCCTCGATATGGCATCGGGGCAGACAATGACCCTGCTGGTCGCGCATGGGCGCGGTTCCGATCCCGAGCATAAGGGCTGGGTCGAGCAATTTTCCAATGAGCACGGCTCGCATGCCAGCAGCCATGGTGCTTATCTGACGGGCGTGCAATATGACGGCGTGCATGGTGCGTCGCGCCGCCTAATCGGGCTTGATGTCGGCAATTACAACGCCGAATCGCGCGCCATTGTCCTCCACCCCGCTGATTATGTCTGTAACGACATCATCGACCGCCAAGGCAAGCTGGGGCGCTCAGAAGGGTGCTTTGCGGTGCGGCAGGACGATATATACATGGCGCTGGCGCTGCTCGGCGAAGGGCGGATGATCTACGCTGATCGCGGCTAGGCACGAGACCAAGGAACTCCCCCCTTGCGCACCGCGCACCATCGCGGCACAACCTAGCGCATGAACGCAGCCACTGCCGGCGGGCCACGCATATCCCCAGCCCTCATTTTGACCGCACTGGTCGGCGGGCTGGCGGCTGGCCTGCTATTGGCATGGGCCGCGCCCAGCCAGGTGGAAAGCATCACCGCTTGGGCGGACCCCATCGGCGCGCTATGGCTACGCGCGCTGCAAATGACGATCATCCCGCTGGTCGTCTCGCTGCTCATCACCGGCATCGTCACATCGGTGGCGGCGGCGCGCGCTGGCAAGCTTGCTGGCTGGTCGATAGCGCTGTTTTTTGCCGTGCTGTGGGCAGGCACAATCATGGCGGCCTTTGTCACGCCGATGCTGTTGGAATTATTTCCAATTCCGGCTGAAGCAGCGCGATCACTAACCGCAAGTCTTGGCGGTGCTGCGCCGATTGGCGATATTCCACCGTTCACTGAGTTCATCAAGGCGATGATCCCGACCAACCCCGTCGCAGCGGCGGCCAATGACGCCATCCTGCCGTTGATCATCTTTTCCGCGATCTTTGGGCTCGCGATCACGCGGCTGGAGGCGGGCGCGCGTGATCGCCTGTCTGGCCTGTTCACCGCACTGGGTGATGCGATGCTGGTCATCATCGGCTGGGTATTGGCGATAGCTCCCATCGGCGTTGCCGCGCTGGCCTTCGTCGTCGCTGCGCGCACTGGCGTTGGCGCAATCGGCGTGTTTATCCATTATATCCTGATCGTCTCGGCGGTTGGTTGTGTGGTGTGGTTCGCCGCTTATCCACTAGCGATGTTCGCTGGCAAGCTCAGGCTCGGCGCATTCGCCCGCGCGGTGTTGCCACCCCAAGCGGTGGCGATTTCAACACAAAGCTCGCTCGCCTCGCTCCCCGCGATGCTGGGCGCAGCGGCGGCGCTGGGCGTGCGTGAAACCAGCGCCGATGTCACACTGCCGCTCGCCGTCGCTTTATTCCGTTCAACCGGTCCCGCCATGAACCTCGCGGTCGCCATCTATGTCGCCCATCTGACAGGCGTTGAGCTCACGCCCGTCACGCTCGCCATCGGGGTGGCGGTGGCGGCGACGACGACATTGGGCGCGGTCAGCCTGCCCGGCTCGATCAGCTTTATCTCGTCGTGCGCGCCGATTGCCATCGCCATGGGGGTGCCGCTGGAGCCGCTGGCGCTGCTGGTTGCGGTGGAAACGCTGCCCGACATCATCCGCACCGTCGGCAATGTGACGATGGACACCGCCACCGCTGCGATTGCCGACAGGCTGGGCGGTGTGGACCATCCGCCCGCATGACGTGGCGTCGGCTGTTAGCGATAGCGGGGTTACTCGGCATCCTTGGCTTGTGGGTGTTTAGCGACCGGCTATTCCCACTAGAAATCCTCAGCGGGCCCAATGTCCGCGTGCGCGATGGGGATACGCTCGAACTGCGCTTTGCTGGCGGCGTTGAAACCATTCGCCTTACCGGCATCGATGCGCCCGAATATCATCAGACGTGTCGCACCGCCGCCAATGTGGAATGGCCATGTGGCCGCGCCGCGCGCGCACAGTTGGAAGCACTCGCTCTGGTCAAGCCGCTCAGCTGCACCGTTGAGGCGCGCGACCAATATCACCGCAAAGTTTCAACATGCGCCACCCCAGCAACGCCAGACATCGGCGGAGCGATGGTTGCATCTGGCCTCGCCATCAGCCCCGACGAGCGGGGCACCGCGCGCTACGCGGCTGAACAGGATGCGGCGCGCGGTGCACATCGCGGCCTGTGGCAAGGTGCGTTTCAACCCCCGGCGGAATGGCGCGCCGCCCACCCGCGATCATAGCCCGCGTTCATAGGAAGCCACCCATTTAGGCAGTCTGATTAAGGGCCCCACCACCGCCAGATGCCCGCCGCCACCCGCGCGCCCAGCGGCACATGCGCCCAGG
>JBEBJX010000093.1:0-7311 GCA_040079655.1 Sphingopyxis sp.
TTTGGCGGCGGGGCGGGGTTTCGCGGATCGGGCGGGCCAGGCGCTTCGCAATGGGGCAATCAGCGTGCGGGCGGCGGATTTAGCGCCGAAACGGGCGATTTCGGGGGCATTTTTGATGACTTATTTGGTGGTCGTTCGCGCCGCGCGCCGCCGCCAAAGGGCGCGAATGTCGCCTATCGGCTGACGGTTGGCTTTGTCGAGGCAGCAACGCTGGCCCCGCAACGGATTACGCTGTCAAATGGCACATCGATCGACCTCAAACTGCCCAAAGGGGTCGAAACCGGAACGCAGATGCGGCTGACTGGCAAGGGCGAGGCGGGGCCAGGCGGAGCTGGCGATGCTACGGTCAGCATCGAAATCCGCAGCCATGCCTTTTTCCGCCGCGATGGCGCCGATGTCCGGATCGATTTGCCCATAACATTGGCCGAGGCGGTGGCCGGAGCCAAAGTGAAAGTGCCCACCGTCGATGGTCCGGTGATGCTGGGCGTGCCGGCGGGATCAAGTTCGGGCAAGGTTTTGCGCCTCAAGGGCAAAGGATTTACGCGAAAGGACGGTACCCGCGGCGACCAATTGGTCAGCCTGCTTATCGACGTGCCAAGCGATGACGCCGCTTTGGCCGCCTTCGTTGAGGGGTGGGGCGATGGACGCAATGTTAGGGCAGCATTGGGGGTTTGATGCGTGGCATTGCGCGGCTGGTTCCATAAAATTGCCGAGACCCGGGCGTGGCGTGTGCTCGCCCGCACGCTGCTTGGCACCTATCACGATGGCTTTATCCATGCGGGCAATTTGGCCTATCTGGCGCTGATTGCGCTGTTCCCATTCTTTATCACTGCGACCGCATTGATGAGCGCCTTTGGCCGCACGACCGAGGGCGTTCACGCGCTCGAAGTGGTCTTGGCGTTGATGCCGCCCGGGGTTGCTGCAACGCTCGACGGCCCCATTCGCGGGGTATTGGCGGCGCGCAATGGCCCATTGCTGTGGCTGGGCGGGGCGATCGGTCTGTGGACAGTGGCGAGTTTGATCGAGACGCTGCGCGATATCCTCCGCCGAGCCTATGGCTCTCGGTCGAGCCGCGGTTTCTGGCATTATCGCTTTTTTTCATTCGGCTTGGTGGTTGGTGCGGTCATGTTGTTGCTCTTATCTTTCAGCCTGCAAGTGCTCACGCTTGCGATTGAACAGGTGATGACGCGTTACTTACCGGCCAATGTTGCGGGTTGGGGAGAATTGGCGCTGACGCGCGGCATATCTGTGCTCGGGCTATTTTTGGCTCTGTTCCTTTTATTCCTATCGCTGACACCGCCCGAATATCGCGGGCGCAAATATCCCAAATGGCCGGGCGCGGCGCTAACGACATTTTGGTGGTTGGGCGTCACCGCCCTATTGCCGCCGCTTTTGGCGCGGATGTTGGCCTATGATTTGACCTATGGCAGCCTTGCCGGGGTCATGGTCACCCTATTCTTCTTTTACCTGATTGGCCTTGGGATGGTTATCGGGGCGGAATATAACGCAGCACTCGCCGGAACCCCGGCCCATAGCCCGACCAGAATCGGCATGGTAAATCGCGAAATACATGATGAAATGGAGCAAAGTGAATGAGCGGATTGATGGCGGGCAAGCGCGGCCTGATTATGGGGCTGGCCAATGATAAATCGCTGGCGTGGGGGATCGCCAAGGCGCTGCACGGCGCGGGCGCGGAGCTGGCCATCAGTTACCAGGGCGAGGTGATGGCCAAGCGCGTCCGCCCGCTCGCTGAACAATTAGGCTGTGACTTCCTGATCGATTGCGATGTCGCCGACATGGCCAACCTTGATGCGGCGTTCGACACATTGGCGGCGCGCTGGCCGACGATCGATTTCGTGGTCCACGCGATTGGCTTTACCAACAAAGACGCGCTGCGCGGCCACTATGCCGATGTCACGCTCGACGATTTTCTGATGACGATGAACATCAGCGTGTTCAGCTTTACTGCGGTGGCCAAGCGCGCGGCGGCGATGATGCCCGCCTATGACCGCGAAACCGGGCTGGGCGGTGGCGCTCTGCTCACGCTGACCTATTATGGCGCGGAAAAAGTCATGCCGCATTATAATGTGATGGGTGTGGCCAAGGCAGCGCTCGAAACCAGCGTCCAATATCTCGCCAATGATTTTGGCCCGGCCGGGGTGCGGGTCAACGCGCTCAGCGCCGGGCCGATCAAGACCCTGGCCGCGAGCGGCATTGGCGATTTCCGCCTGATCCTCAAATGGAATGAATATAATTCGCCGTTGCGTCGTAATGTCACGATCGACGATGTCGGCGGCAGTGCGCTCTATCTGCTCAGCGATCTGTCACGCGGAGTGACTGGGGAGGTGCACCATGTCGATGCTGGGTATCACACCGTCGGCATGAAACAGGCCGACGCGCCAGACATTGCGCTGGTGTGATGGGCACTGCATGATCACCGCCATCGACCATGTGCAGACGGCGATGCCCGCGGGCGGCGAAGATGCGGCGCGCGGCTTTTATGGTGTGCTGCTCGGCCTCCTCGAAATAGCCAAGCCCGCCGATATGGCGGGTCGCGGCGGGTGCTGGTTTGCGGTTGGCGCGCTGCAATTGCATTTGGGTGTTGACCCCGATTTTCGATCAGCGACCAAGGCGCATGTTGCGCTGTGTGTCGGCGGCCTTGCGGGCTTGCGTGAGCGGCTCGTGGCGGCGGGGTGCGTCATCGCCGAGGACGCACCCGTCAATGGCCGCGCGCGCTTTTTTACACACGACCCGTTCGGTAACCGGATCGAGTTTATTGCGGCACTAACATGCTGATACGTGCTGTAACCGCCAAAGATTTCCCTGCGCTAGACAGCTTAATTGCCGCCGCCTTTGATTCTACTGCCTTCGGCTATCAAGGTGAGGCAGACCTCGTCCGCTCCCTTCACAATGATGGTGATGCACTGGTGTCGCTCGTAGCGGAAGAAGATGGACGGATCATTGGCCATGCCATGTTTAGCCGGATGCGCGTTGAGGCGGATGGTACTGCGCTGTGTGCAGCGGGGCTGGCACCTGTTGCCGTTTTGCCTGATTCTCACAGCCAAGGCATCGGCTCGACGTTGATCCGGCAAGGGCTTATCGATTTGTGCGAACAGGGCGTCCAGATCAGCTTTGTTTTGGGCCACCCCGCATATTATCCGCGCTTTGGCTATCGTGCGGAGCACGCACAACCATTTGCCTCACCCTATGCGGGATCACATTTCATGGCGCTTTGGCTGGACAAGTCGGTCAAGGCACCCGAAAGCGGTCGCGCGGACTATGCATCAGCATTTTCGGTATGAGGGTAATATGAGCCACAACAGCTTCGGCCACATTTTCCGCTTCACCACCTGGGGGGAAAGCCATGGGCCCGCGATTGGCGCGGTGGTCGATGGCTGCCCGCCGGGGCTAGCCTTGAGCGAGGGCGATATCCAGCCCTTCCTTGACGCGCGGCGACCGGGCACCAGCAAATATACAACGCAGCGGCAAGAGCCCGACGCGGTGCGTATATTGTCGGGCGTGTTTGAGGCCCCCGACGGCATTCAACGGACCACAGGTACCCCGATCAGCCTGATGATCGACAATGTCGACCAGCGGTCAAAGGATTATAGCGAGGTCGCGCTCGCCTATCGCCCCGGCCATGCCGACTATGCCTATGACGCCAAATATGGCCTGCGAGACCATCGCGGCGGCGGGCGAAGCTCTGCGCGCGAGACGGCGGCGCGGGTCGCGGCGGGTGCGGTGGCGCGCCTTGTCATCCCCGAAGTGACTATCCTGGCCTGGGTCAGCGCGATTGGCGGCGACGCCATCGACATGGCCAATTTCGACGCCGATGAGATCGCGCGCAATCCGTTTTTCTGCCCCGATGCGGCGGCGGCGGCGCGGTGGGAAAGGCTGGTCGATGAGGCGCGGCTGGCGGGTTCATCGCTGGGCGCTGTGGTCGAATGCGTGGCGACGGGTGTGCCCGCAGGGTGGGGCGCGCCGATCTATGCCAAGCTCGACGCCGAGCTGGCGCTTGGCCTGATGGGGATCAACGCGGTCAAGGGGGTGGAAATTGGCGATGGGTTTGGCGTTGCCGCGCTATCGGGCGAGCAAAATGCCGACCCGATGCGGCCTGCGCGCGCTGGGGGTGCGGGGCCAGAGTTTCTCGCCAACCATGCGGGCGGCATAGCGGGCGGCATTTCGACCGGACAGCCCGTGGCAGTGCGCGTCGCTTTCAAACCGACCAGCTCAATCCTGACGCCAGTTCAGACGATCACCCGCGAAGGCGCGGCGACCGAAATTCGCACAAAGGGCCGCCACGACCCGTGCGTCGGCATCCGCGGGGTTCCGGTGGTTGCGGCGATGATGGCGCTGGTGCTCGCCGATCAAAAATTGCTCCACCGCGCGCAATGTGGGTGAGGGCGCGGTTGAGGCTATATCTTATCGGGGTTAAGTCCGGCCTGGAGCAAGCGCGGCGCGATTTTTTTCATTTTTGAGAACTCCGTGCCCCACGCCGACTTCAGACCGAGTTCGCTGCAAAATTCGCGGCCCGAAACGCCATCGAGGTATTGAGCATATTTGATAACTTGCACATGCATTTCGGCAACATAACCGTTGCGCGGCGCCGCATCGATTGCATTTTGGATGCGTGTGAAAACTTCTGATTTTGTCATAAAAGCCACCTTTCTAGCCAATATTCTGCCCAACTGTACATTATGCATTAAGCATATTGCAATATTAAATATGCATAATGATTATTGCGAGATGTTGCGCGGCTTATAGCTGGCGGTTTTCCTGCACTAATCGGGAGATGAGATAGTCTGATGGCCTTGATTGATCCACTTCGTCACCTTCGTCACCCGCGAGCGACTGCAAGTCGCACGGCAACCCAGTAAGTCGTTATAGTTTCTGGATTGCCATGCAGGCATGGGCTGCGCGCGATGACGAGGGAGAGAAGAGCAATGATTGCCGCGCTGTCTATGTGCTGTTAGGCTACGGTTCAACGACATAATCCAAAGGGGAAGATCGATGGATCGGCGGCTGACATGGTATATTTTGGCGGGGATGATCCTTGGTGTCCTCGCGGGGTGGCTGGTTTATAGCTTCATCACGCCGGGGGTTGTCACCGTCTGGCCACTGGGGGCCGAGGCTGATCTCAAGAAAATCTATATCGACAGCTTTGGCTTGCTCTCCGGCATTTTCCTCAACCTCGTCAAGCTGTTGGTCGCGCCGCTGATCCTCTCGACCATTATCGTTGGCATCGCGCATATGGGCGACAGCAGCGCGATTGGCCGCATCGGCACCCGTGCCATTCTGTGGTTCATCACCGCCAGCCTGATTTCGATCAGCCTTGGCCTGGTGATGGTCAATTTTTTCCAGCCAGGGGTTGGCGTTGATGTGTCTGGGGCGACGCGCGAAGCGGTGGGTGAAGTGCAGCAACTGAACTTCTTCGACTTTATTCTGCATGTCTTCCCGAAAAATGCGTTCGAAGCATTGGCGACCAATAATATCCTGCAAATATTGGTGTTTTCGCTGTTCGCGGGGGTCGGCCTCTCCGCCATCGGTGAGAAAGGCGCGCCGCTGGTGCGCGGGGCCGAGGCATTGGCCGAGCTGATGCTGCAAATTACCGGCTATGTCATGCGTTTTGCGCCGTTTGCGGTGTTCGGCGCGCTGGCCAAAGTGGTGGCGAGCAGCGGGCTTGGCATCTTGCGTACCTATGTCGAGCTGGTGAGCGAATTTTACCTGTCGTTGGCGATCCTGTGGGTCATATTGCTGAGCATCGGGGCGCTGTTCCTGCATGGGCGGATATGGACGTTGATCCGCTATATCCGCGAACCGATGATGATCGCTTTTTCAACCGCGAGCAGCGAGGCGGCACTGCCCAAATTGTTTGAACAGCTTGACCGGTTCGGGGTGCCGCGCCGCATTTCGGGCTTCATGCTGCCGATGGGATACAGTTTCAACCTTGATGGCTCGATGATGTATATGAGCTTTGCGACGATTTTCATCGCTCAGGCCTATGGCATCGAGCTGGACATCGGTGAGCAGATTGTCATTCTGCTGACGCTGATGATCTCGTCAAAGGGGGTGGCGGCGGTGCCGCGTGCCAGCCTGGTGGTCATCACCGGCACGCTGGCGATGTTCGGCCTGCCGGTGGAGGGGGTCGCGCTGATCCTCGGCATCGACCAGTTCCTCGACATGGGGCGCACCGCGACCAATGTGGTCGGCAATGCTGTCGCCACCAGCGTCATCACCAAATGGGAAGGAATGCTCGAGGTTGAAGAGCCGGAATATGTCGAGCATCCGCACGCGCCATCGCACGGGGCGGCGCATGGCATGGCCGGGCTCGACCTCGCGCCGGATATGGTTGCGGATGAGCGGACATAGGCCGTAAGCTCATATGCCTCGTGCTCCGTGCTCCGTGCTCCGGCGGAGGCCGAAGCGGTGGCGGAGACACACCAACCTTGCGCTTCATCTCCAACGCTCCGCAACAAGTGCGGAGCACAGCATGTTCAGGGAAGGCCAGACAAGAGGCCGCTAGACTTGTCTAGGGGAAGGCCAGACAAGAGGCCGCTAGACTTGAAGTTCTCCAGCCGCGTTTCGCGAGTCATCAGGCGTAACCGCCTGACTTCGAAACGCTTTATGGGAAGGCCAGACAGAAAGAGCCGCCGGGGCGATCCCGACGACCCTTCTACTGTCTAGCTTACCGCGTTTTCGCAAGCCGCCAGGCGCACGCACCTGGCTAGAAAACGCTGAAAACGCTACTATGGTCAGCGATCGGAGGGTTACCCCGCCGGAACGCTATGGCGCGGGTCTGGCTAAGCCAGTCGCGCACGCTCCGTAGGAACCTGACCGACCTCAATTGCTGAACCATGAGACATCGGATCACCTCCTTTCGCTAGTTTGGCTTTCGCCTGTTGATTGGGCATGTGCGCACTCCTCAATTTGCATCGCGGCACAGGCGTAAAGTGAATCAGGATGGCGCGCGATGCAAGAGGAAAATCGCTTAAACCGTAAAACTTTCGCCACAACCGCACGCGCCCTTGGCATTGGGGTTGGTAAAGGCAAATCCGGCGGCGAAATCATCCTCGACCCAATCCATTGTCGATCCGATGAGGTAGAGGATCGAGCCACCGTCGACAAAGAACAGCCCGCCCGGCGTTTCGATGCGTTCGTCAAAAGCCACCGCTTCGGTCACATAATCGACCGAATAGGCGAGGCCCGAACAGCCCCGGCGCGGGGTCGAGAGTTTGACGCCGATGGTGCCTGCTGGCGCACGTGCCATCAATGCGGCGATGCGTGCCTCGGCGCTGGGGGTCAGGATGATCG
>JBEBJX010000094.1:0-7300 GCA_040079655.1 Sphingopyxis sp.
AAAAAATGCCGCAGTTGGACAAATGCCCCACGCCTGTTAAGGCTGTCGGCAACTATAAAAGGGAAGCGCTGATCACTTTGTCCTCAACACGAGATATTTCCAGGGAGAATGACCATGAAATCCACATATAGCCTATCAGCACGCCTCTCAGCACTAAGCTTGTTAGCGCTCAGCATCGCGGCGTGCGGCGCCACCACCATTGGCGAAGAGCAACGCGATGAGCTGGTCTCAAGCTGCACCACAGCGGCTTCACAATCGGGCATGCCCGCCGCACAGGTCACCGCCTATTGCAATTGCTCGGCTAACAAGGTGATCGAAGCCAAAATGTCCGTCAGCGATGCTATGGATCAGACCAAATTGGCCCCTATCGCCCAGGCATGTGTCGCCGAACTTATCTCGGGGCCAGGTGCGCCTGCGGCCCCTGCCGCGCCCGCAGCACCTGCTGCGCGCTAATCTCGCAACATCAGATTGCGGCCTTACGGGGGTTGGGAAATGATTTTCAGCCCCCGAAGGTCGCAAATCGGGACGCACTTCTATGGCGATGACCGGGTGGTCTATGGCGATGATCGGATGGCTCCGAAATAGCGCGACGCCGCTGCGGTTATTGATCGTAGCGATTGTCATGAACGCCCTCCGCTATGGCGTCATGCCGCGTATGGGGGCAGAGGTGATGAACACCCCGGGCGCGGGGCCGCTCGATCTCATGTTCGCCTATTCGCCCGCTGAAGCCTTTGCCACAATCGGCGCATTTTCCGACGCGGGCCGCTCAGCCTATCGGCTGTTCTTATTGAGCGCCGATGTCGCCTATCCTATCAGCTACCTGCTGTTTTTCGCGTGGAGCATCGCGCTGTTGCAGCGCTCTACCCGCTGGGCAGCAGCGCACTGGCCGCTGGTCCCGCCCTTGGCTTTATTCGGTTTCGACATGGCGGAAAATGCCGGTATCGTGACGATGTTAAGCCTCTATCCAGAGCAGCCATGGACAATCGCCCTCATCACCAGCATCTGCACAACATTGAAATGGATATTTGCCGGTATGTCTTTCCTCGTGATACTATGGCTGGGCGCAGTGCGATTGATCGAGGCATGGCGCGCGCGCCGCACTTGAAAAGGATCTTCTCTATGCCCAGACAAGCCCTCACCATGACTGCGGCTTTGCTATTCTCGATCGGTCTGACAGGCTGTGCGGTCAGCGTTAATGATCGCGCAGTCGGGCGCCCCACGGCACAGCATTTCGGCGCATCCGCCCTGCCCTTTTCCGAGGCGGTTCAGGCGGGTGACATGCTCTATCTGTCGGGGCAAATCGGCGTCGCCCCAGGCACCACCGCGCTTGTGCCAGGCGGAATAGAGGGCGAAACGCGCCAGACGATGGAGAATATCCGCGGCGTCCTTAGCCGGCGCGGGCTCGATTTTGACGATGTCGTCAAATGCACGGTGATGCTCGCCGATATGCGCGACTGGCCAGCCTTCAACAGCGTTTATGTCGGCTATTTCACCGCCGGACGCCTACCCGCGCGCAGCGCCTTTGGCGCGAACGGGCTGGCCTATGGCGGGCGCATAGAGCTGGAATGCTGGGCCTATAACCCGCAGTAATAAGGCATATCTTGCCGCGCTTTCCGAGTCGTTTGATGCCTCCATCTCACTCGAAAACACTCTATTTCGCCTCGACTTCGCCAAAGACACGCAGGAAATTACCACCGATCAGCTTGGCCAGTTCGTCCTCGTGCATGCCGCGTTTCAGCATCTCCGCCACATACAGCGGCAGGCGCGCATAAGTGTCGAACACCGGTTTGTAATTGGCGTCCATATCGGTTCCCAGGCAGACATGGTCTATGCCGACCATATCGACCAGTTCGAATGTGCGGGTCACAAAGCCATCGAGTGTGGTGATGTCGATACCCGCAGGCCAGGCCCCCAGAACGCCGCCTCCGGTTTCGGCAACCGATGTCGCCAGGCGCTGCGAAATAAAGCGTGGGTGGGTTGAGCGGCCGCCATGAACATGGACATGGCTGGCGATAACGGGCTTTTGGGTCGTGGCAATGATGCCCGCCGCCGTCGCTTCAGAGGCATGCGCGACGTCGATCAACATACCCGCTTCGTTCATCGCCCGCACCACCGCCGCCCCGGCTTGCGTCAAACGGCCATGGACAGGGCTTCCGGTAATGATGTCGCCCAGCTCATTGTTGCGATAATGCATCAACGTGATAGAGCGAACGCCATCGGCATAGGCCGCGGCCACACGGCCCGCCCGTCCCTCAAGAAAATCTCCACCCTCAACGGTAAACATCGCGCCTGGCTTGTCGCCCGCACGCGCTGCTGCAAAATCTGCCAGCGTCCGGATCGGATGGACCAGCCCTTGGGTCACCAGTGCCTGTAAATTGGCCATTTGCCGCTTGTAACTGGCCCATGCTTCACCGGGTTCAAAAGCGCGCGTGGACGCCAGCCCCTCTTCCTGAAAACTCAGCGTCTGAAAATCGGACACAGCGGCAAAGCAAGCCGCCGTCAGGCCGCCATCGCGCATATCGGCGATCGTCCGTTCCTCAAACGTGCCCAGCCACACTGCGGCACCCGCGATACCCGAAACATGCTCTGCTCCGCGAACAAAGGTGCGGCCCGGGTGGGCATGTGCATCTATCGATGGATGGGCGGCCAGAAATCGCCGCGCGCGGGCTAGCGCTTCAGCTGAAGTCTCAAAACCAATGGGCACCAGTGCGGGATGCTTCAGCCGATAAGCCCCAAAGCCAAGGCCGCCCAGCGCCGCTGTGCCCAGCAATGCTCCGCCCGTTAACACCCGCCGCCGCGTGAACATTGCCATTGCGCACATTCTCCCTCTGCTCTTCGAACAGGCCCGCATTCATGCCGACTCAAATCCGTTTCAGCAAGCAGCCTATTGAAAAAATGTCGCGGTTGAGCGAGGCGAAACTGAACCCGCTAGCGCTCGCAAGACCGAGGCCACCCGAGCTTATGCGAGGAAAGAAAGGATCGCGGATGCGGCCGCCCGGCGCGTGAGGGCAAACAAGAATGGTGCCCGGAAGAGGACTCGAACCTCCACGCCCTTGCGAGCGCCAGCACCTGAAGCTGGTGCGTCTACCAATTCCGCCATCCGGGCACGAAGAACAATAAGTTCCGGTAGGCGGCGGCGCTTAGCGGGGGCATAGGCGGCTTGTCAATCATCATCACTCATTTGCGCATATTGCGGCTTGCGAAAATGGCCCGCTAGCGGCAGGGCACAGCAAGGATGCGCAAGGAGTATTCATGACCACACATATGAACAGGCTCGATGGCCAATTGGTGACACTGTTCGGCGGCGGCGGATTCGTAGGGCGGCACGCGGCTCAGGCATTGATGCAGGCCGGTGCCAGGGTGCGGATTGTGCAGCGCCACCCGATGCGCGCCGCCGCCGTGCGCGCACTTGGCAATTTGGGCCAGGTGCAGTTGGTTGGGGCAGACATCGCCGAGCCGGAGCAAACGATAAGGGCCGCACAGGGCAGCGATGCCATCGTCAATCTGGTGGGGATACTCAAAGGCGATTTTGATGCGTTGCACGTCGATGGCGCTGCCAATATTGCCAAAGCCGCCGCTCATGTTGGCGCGGCGAAAATGATCCAGCTATCCGCCATTGGGGCCGATAGCAAAAGCCCCTCTGCTTATGGGCGGAGCAAAGCGATGGGTGAGCAAGCTGTTCATTCCATTTACCCCGGGGCGGTGATTTTGCGCCCATCGATAATTTTTGGCCAGCAAGATCGCTTTATCAATCGCTTTGCCGCGCTGATCCGCTCGACGCCGATTGTGCCGATAGTGCCGATAGTAGCGCCAAATACCCGATTTCAGCCGATCTTTGTTGGCGATGTTGCGCGCGCGATCGTCGCGCCCATCGGCGGTGACGCTATGGCGGGCGGAACATTTGAACTGGGCGGGGCGCAAATTTTTTCCATGCGTGAATTGCTGATGTGGATCGCCAGGCAAATCGGCCGTGACCCGCTGTTTATCGAACTGCCCGATGCCCTGGCGGGCGGGTTAGCGACGCTAACCGGATGGTTGCCTGGTGCGCCGATCACCCGCGACCAATGGGCGATGCTTGGCCGCGACAATGTGGTCAATAGCCGCGCATCGGGGTTAAGCGCGCTCGGCATAACACCGACAGCCCTCGATAGCATAGTCCCTGGCTGGCTCGATATCTATCGGCCCCATGGCCGCTTTTCGGCACCGGGCGACAGGAGCGCGACCGCATGAGCCCGATCCTCACCGCCATTATCCTCGGCATTGTCGAGGGGCTGACCGAGTATTTGCCCGTCTCATCGACCGGACACCTCATTCTCGCCACGGAATTGCTCGGCTATGACGCGAAAAAGTGGGCGCTGTTCAATATCGCCATCCAGCCTGGCGCTATATTGGCGATTATTGCCCTCTACTGGCGGACATTCTGGCAAGTTTTTACCGGATTACTGCGGGCCGAGCCGAGCGCCATCGCCTTTATCCGCAACTTGGCGCTCGCCTTTTTTCCCGCGGTCATCCTCGGCCTCGCATTCGGCGATCACATCGAATTATTGCTCGAAAATGCCCGCGTCGTCGCCTGGTCACTGATTATCGGTGGCATTGCTATTTTGGTGGTCGAACGACTGGCCAAACCGATCGAGGTTGGCGGCGTCGCACGCATGAGTATGCGCCAATCGATCCTGGTAGGTCTGGTGCAATGCCTGGCGATGGTCCCCGGGGTAAGCCGTTCCGGCGCGACGATATTGGGCGCGATGGCGTGTGGGGTAGACCGCAAAACCGCCGCCGAGTTCAGCTTTTTCCTCGCGGTGCCAACGCTGAGCGGTGCGACCGCGCTGCAACTCACTAAACATGGCGCGGCGATGAGCGTCGATGATATGCAGTTGATCGCGATTGGCTTTGTCGTGTCGTTCATCGTCGCACTGGCGGTGGTCAAGGGCTTCGTCGCCATTATCACGCGGATCGGCTTTGCCCCCTTTGCCTGGTATCGGATCATAGCGGGGGTGGCAGCGTTGGTGTGGCTGGCACAGTGACAGTCCCCATTATTGACTTATATGACATTTTTTTAACCATACACGCCCGCATATTACGCATGTGCGCAATATTTAGTCTATTATATTGCCCTATATGCCGCAGAACGGGAGACAGGCGGCGCGAAAACAGCTAGGCGATGCCACCGGAATTCGAAAAGAGGGGCAATCGGCGATGGCCGGAGCAGACATGCTGAGCTTTGTAACGCGCGAACAGCACTATCCCGACAAACGGGCCGCAGGGGCACGCGCGCATGATTTTGCCGAAATCGCTGCGCGCTACACCCCCGTCAACGCAACCGAACAGGCGTCTCGCTGTTCGCAGTGCGGGGTTCCCTATTGCTCGGTCCATTGCCCGCTGCACAACCATATCCCCGACTGGCTGAAACTCGCTGCTGAGGGGCGGCTGGAGGAAGCCTATCAATTGTCGAACGCGACATCGACAATGCCCGAGATTTGCGGGCGCATCTGCCCACAGGACCGGCTGTGCGAGGGTAATTGCGTCATCGAATTTTCGGGCCACGGCGCGGTGACCATCGGCGCGGTCGAAAAATATATCACCGATAGCGCGTGGGACAATGGCTGGGTCGAGCCGCTTATTGCCGGCAGCCCCACTGGCCAATCAGTCGGCGTGATTGGCGCCGGGCCGGCTGGCCTGGCGGCGGCGGAGCATCTGCGCATCATGGGGTATGACGTGACCGTCTATGATCGGCACGACCGCGCAGGCGGGCTGCTGACTTATGGCATCCCCGGGTTCAAGCTCGAAAAACCGGTGGTGATGCGCCGCATAGCGCGGCTGGAGGCGGGCGGCATAGCCTTTCGCCTGAACTTTACTGTGGGCCGCGATGCTTCGCTGGAGGGTTTACGCGCCGCCCACGATGCGCTGGTCATCGCCACCGGGGTTTATGCGCCGCGTGCGCTGGCCACTCCGGGCGACGATTTACCAGGGCTGGTCGAGGCGCTCGATTATCTAATCGCGTCGAACCGCGTCGGCTTTGGCGACAGCGTGGCGGCCTATGACGATGGCAGCCTCAACGCCGCGAACAAACATGTCGTGGTGGTCGGCGGCGGCGACACCGCGATGGATTGCGTGCGGACCGCAATCAGGCAGGGGGCGGCCTCGGTCCGCTGCCTCTATCGCCGCGACCGCGCCAATATGCCGGGCAGCCAGCGCGAGGTGGCCAATGCCGAGGAAGAGGGCGTCCGCTTCGACTGGCTGTCCACCCCCGAAGCGTTTGAGGGCGGCGGGCGAGTAGAACAAGTTGCAGTGCGCGGCATGCGGCTGGGTTCGCCCGATGCGGGGGGCCGGCGCGTGCCCGAACCCAACGACGACGCGCTGTCGCGCATCCCTGCCGATATGGTGGTGAAAGCGCTCGGCTTCGACCCCGAAGATGTGCCAGCCCTGTTCGGCGCTCGCGCACTTGGCGTCACACGCTGGGGCACGTTGCGGGTCGATGCGGCGATGATGACCAGCATGGACGGTGTCTTTGCTGCGGGAGACATTGTCCGCGGTGCATCGCTCGTCGTTTGGGGCATCCGCGACGGTATGGATGCGGCGGGACATGTCGACGCATGGCTGGCCGCAAGGGCAAATGGGGAAAGGAAAGCGGCATGAAGACTTGGATGGTAAGCGCAGTGTTGGCGGCAGGCATGGCCGTGGCGGTGCCCGCAGCGGCGCATGAGGCGGCGGCAGAGGCGTCGAGAGTTGCAGCAGCGCCAAGCGCGGAACCCGACAGTGCCGAAGATGCCCTCGACCCAGCGCGGCTGGAGGCGGCGGAGCAGCTGATCGCGGTGATGATCCCACTCGAGCGTTATTCAGAATTGGCCGATGCCTATACGCGGCCAACCATCAACGCCGTTGCTGCGATGATAAACAACAATGAAACCCTCAAGCATTCGCTACGCAGCAACCCACGCGCGCAAGCCGTATTTGATCGATTCTTGAGCCGCGTCGTCGAACAGTCGATTGCGCATATGGTCGAGCGCATGCCAGGACTGGCCGCCGCCTCGGTACAAGCCTATGCGCGCCAGTTTGACGTGCCGCAGCTAGAGGACCTTCTAACATTCATGCGGACGCCAAGCGGGCGCACCTATAGCGAACGAGCGCCACAATTGATGGCGGATCCGGCGATTGCCGCCTGGACGCGCAACGGCATGGCTGCACAGCAAGAACGACTATCGCCTTTGCTCGCAGATTTTACCCGCGAAATGACCGAACTCGCGGCCAAAACCACACCCGATGAAACGGGGCAAGAATGACGGATCGTGCACCCCACTCC
>JBEBJX010000095.1:0-7271 GCA_040079655.1 Sphingopyxis sp.
CCCCTAACCCCTCCCGCAAGCGGGAGGGGGATGGTGCCGACACCCTTTTCCCTCGCAGCGGCTTTACCGTTGCGGTAATCCGCCGCCATTGGTGCTCGCCGAAATCATCAGCCACCGCCAGGCTGCGCGGCCAGCAGCCGTTCAACGCTAGCGTGCGGAAGCAGCAGCAACACAGCGCCGCGCGCATTCATGCCGCCGGCAATGCCGCGCGCCTCTGCGCCCGCGCCCCAAAATGTATCAACGCGGTTGGCGCCGCGGATCGCCCCGCCGGTATCCTGCGCAATCCACAGGCCGTTCGGCTCGGCGCGGTCGAGCGCCAGCCACACGGGTGCGCCAAGCGGAATGTAGGCGGGATCGGCGGCAACGCTGGCGCGTGCGACCACCTGCACCCCTAGCGAACCGAGCGGCCCCGCGCCGCTAAGCTCGCGAAAAAATACCCAGCTCGGGTTTTCGCGCATCACCGCCGCGCCGCCATCTTCCTGCCGGCGCAGATAGCCCATCAACCCTTGCATCGACGCCTCGCCGGGTTGCAACACCCCACGGTCGCGCAACAATCGCCCAATGCCGACATAATCGCGGCCATTTTGGCTGGCATAGCCGATCCGCATCACACTGCCATCGGGAAGGCGCAATCGACCAGAACCTTGGATTTGCAAAAAGAAAAACTCAACCGGGTCCTCTGCCCAGGCAATTTCCAGTCCGCGCCCGGCGAGCGCGCCGCCGTCGATCGCCGCGCGGTCGAAATAGGGGGTCAACCGCCCATTTTCGATACGCCCGCGGATCCGCTTGCCGGCCAGCGCCGCTGAAAATTGCCCAAGGTCAACCTCGATCAAATCATTGGGCACGCCATAAACAGGCGTTGCAAATCTGTCTGAACGGGTGCGTGATCCCGCTATCTCGGGCTCGAAATAGCCCGTTGCCTGCCCGCGGCCATCGCCAATTTGGACGGCGCGCAATTGATCGGCAAAAAAGCGCACAGCGTCATTCTCATTCCATCCGCGAGCGGCAGCACAAACCGCGGCCCAATCGCCCGCCTGGGTCAATCCGCTGGCATCGGTGCGCCGCATCAACGACGGGCACGACAAGCGAAAGGCAACAAGCGCGCGTGCTGCATTGGCCGTGGTCAGCCCGCGCAAGGCACCATCTGGCGCAGCAACCACACCCGCGCCAGCCGCATTTGTCGCGTCGGCCGGCACAGGCGCCGCTGGCAATGTTGTTCCGGGTATCGCCGAGGTTGGTCGCGTGGCCTGTTCAGGTGCCGGAGCCGAGGCAACAGGGCGCGGGGAAGCGACAGGGCCGTCGCCACTGGGAACGATGGTGCTACAGGCTGAGAGGCACAGCAGCGCGAAAGCAACCAGCGCCAAACGCCCATACGCCATCATCATGCGGCGTCGGTTTCGTCGAGCAGCCAATTTGGGTCATTGCTGGCGATTGCCCGCACAAAACTCCACACATCCTGGGTCGCGGAGGCATCGCTCATCGATCCGGCCACAATTTTCCCATCAGCGTTGCGCGTCACTGCGGCAATATCGGCGTCAAATCGGACGGTAATTCTTGCGATTCCAGCCGCAATTCCCGCATCAACAATCGTCGCTTTATCAATAACGACCAGGCGATTGTTCAGCGTTTCAGCGCGGCTGGCCCGCGCGTCAATGGCATCGGCAAAAGCAGTAAAGCTATCCTCATCGCACAAGCCGCGCAGGGCATCCTTATCGCCCTGCCAAAAGGCTTCGAGGATCAGGCGATAGGCACCTTTTGCGCCGGAAAGAAAGCGCGCAACATCAAAATGGCGATCTGCGCTCAAGATAGCGCGGATACCCAGCTCAGCCGTTGGTTCATAAACCATATCACCCTGAGACACTGGTGACGCGGGGTGGCTTATTTGCGGTATCGGCAAGGACGGCGCGACGGGAGCAGTGCGTGGTCGCTCTTCCGATCGCGGCAATAGTCCATCCTCGCTCTGCCCGTGCTTGCCGAGCGCACTATAGAGCCGAAAGCCAAGAAATGCGGCTATCATAGCCAGAATGATAATCGTTGATGTCACGCGTCTTGCCGCTTTCAAAATGCCTTCTCACCGCTATAGATAGGTGAAGTTTCGTATGTTTCAAATAGAAGATGTGAATATCATCTGACTATTGGCCCCCACTGCCGCATATATCGCGGCATTGCACCAGCATATGCGCGCTGCTAGGGGCCATGCCAAGGCCACGCATTGGCCCATCGCAGCCCAATTTTTGAGTCCAATTTTTGAAAGAGTATCGCCCATGGCCGACGAAGCACAACCCAACGACGCTGTAACCACCCCAGAGAGTGACAATGCTGCTCAGCCCAATGGCGCCGACACAAGCCCTGCCATTGGCCTTTTGTCGCAATATGTGAAGGATATGTCGTTCGAAAACCCGAACGCCCCCGCCTGTTACCAATGGACATCGCAGCCCCAGGTTGATGTGCAATTCAACATCGGTAGCGATGCCGTTGGCGACAATCTTCATGAGACATCTTTGAAAATCGACATCAGCGCCGTTCACCCAGAAGGGCAGGGCTTCGTTGTGGATCTCACTTACGCTGGCCTTTTTGGTGTGCGCAATGTTCCCGAGGATCAGGTCAAAGCCTTCATGCTCGCCGAAGCGCCTGCGCTGCTGTTTCCCTTTGCCCGCCGCGTTATAGCTGATGCCGTGCGTGATGGCGGCTTCATGCCGCTGTTGCTTGACCCCATCGATTTTCGCGGGCTGTTCTTGTCACAGCAAGCGCAAATGGCCGAGCAGGGCGACAACTTATCGGAGGCCGAACCGCTCGGCTCCGCGTAAAGTAGCTGGGCATAACGCAAATGGGCCTGGTTCGATCCGTTTCAACCATCGGCAGCCTGACCTTGATCAGCCGCTTCATGGGCATGGCGCGCGACATATTGTTCGCGCGCTATGTCGGTGCGGGCATGGCATCCGACGCATTTCTGATCGCATGGCGCCTGCCAAATCTGTTCCGCGCCCTCTTTGCCGAAGGTGCATTGGCCGCCGTGTTCGTGCCTATGTTCAATCGGCGCATGGCGGAGGGCGAGACGGAGCAGGAAGGCACGGGGCTGGCCGCCGCACAAGCCTTTGCCGGACAGGTCTTGTCGGTGCTGTTTCCATTCATGATCGTATTTTCGGCAGCATTGATGCTGCTCGCGGGGCCAATTGTGCTGGCGATGACGGGTGGGTTTGAAAATGCTTCGCCAGAAAAATATGTGCTGACCCGGCATTTTGCGGTCATCATGTTCCCCTATCTGGGCCTGATTTCGATCGTTTCCCTTTTGGGCGGGGTGCTCAATTCGCTGAACCGCTTTTGGGTCAATGCCGCAGCGCCGATTTTGCTCAATCTGGCGCTGATTATCGCGCTGATATTTTTTCATGGGCCGACACCACAAGATACCGCGCAAACGCAGGCGATAGCGGTAACATGTGCCGGGGTCATCCAATTGGCCTGGTTGGCGCTGTCATGCCGCCGGGCTGGCGTTTCGCTCAAATTGTCGCTGCCCAAACTCACGCCGGACGTCAAAACCATGCTGTTGTTGATGGCGCCGGCGGCGATTGGTCAAGGGGCGATCCAGATCAACATCCTTGTGTCGACCAGCCTTGCCGCGCGGTTCCTGTCCGAAGGCGCGCCGTCGTGGCTCTATTATGCCGACAGGCTCAACCAATTGCCCTTGGGCATCATCGGCATCGGGGTTGGCACCGCAATATTGCCATTGCTGTCGCGCCAGATCGCCAGTGACAATGGCGCCGCCGCCAATCACACCCAAAATCGCGCCATCGAACTGGCGATGTTTCTGGCCCTGCCCGCCGCCGTCGCGCTGGCCTGTGCGGGCGAGCCAATCATTCGCGGCCTTTTACAGCACGGCATTTTCACCGCAAATGACACCAGCGCCACCGCAGCGGTGCTTGGCGCCTTTGCGCTCGGCATTCCTGCCTATGTGCTCATCAAGGTGCTGACCCCCGGTTTTTACGCGCGCACAGACACCAAAACCCCGGTGCGGCTTGCGCTCGTATCGATGCTGGTCAATTTGATCGGCAATCTCATTTTGATCTGGCCGCTCGGGCCCGTCGGCGTGGGTATCGCCACTGCCATCGCGGCTTGGGTCAACGTCATCCTGCTTTATACCATGTTGCATCGACGCGGACATTTGGTCATCGAACGCGCCCTGATCTCCAAATTACTGCGTATATTCCTGGCGTCGACTGTCATGGGCGCTGCTCTATGGTATTCAGGGCAGTGGGCGGACAATTTCATGATCGGCGGCTTTTGGCACCGTGCGGGTGTGCTCTCGCTGTTATGCGGCGCTGGCGCGGCGGTTTACGCGCTCGCCACTATTATCACTGGCGCCTATCGCATAAACGAAATCAGGGCATTATTGCGCCGCAAACAACCCGCACCTGAGGAACAATGATGCGCACTATATCCGGTATCCAACCCACGGGAAGCCTCCACCTCGGCAATTATCTGGGCGCGATTGTGCAGTGGGTAGAGATGCAGGACGCCAACCCCGGCTCGTGCCTGTTCTTCATGGCCGATTTGCATGCCATCACCGTGCGCACCGACCCGAAAACGCTCGCCAGTAACGTCCGCGAACTGGCCGCCGCGATGATCGCCAGCGGCATCGACCCAGCCAAATCGACGTTGTTCAACCAAACCCGCGTGCCCGCGCATAGCGAGCTTGCCTGGCTGTTGATGTGCACGGCGCGGATGGGCTGGCTGGGTCGCATGACGCAGTTCAAAGACAAGGCTGGCAAGGATCGCGAAGGGTCGAGCGTCGGCCTTTATGCCTATCCGGTGCTTCAGGCCGCCGATGTCCTGCTGTATCAGGCCACCCACGTTCCGGTGGGCGAGGACCAGAAACAACATCTAGAGCTGGCGCGCGACATAGCGGCCAAGTTCAACCTCGATACCGGCACCACGACATTCACCCTGCCGCAACCCATCATCGGCAGCGCCGCGCCGCGCGTGATGAGCTTGCGCGATGGCACCGCCAAAATGTCGAAATCCGACCCCAGCGACATGAGCCGGATCAACCTGACCGACGATGATGACATGATCGCGCAAAAATTGCGCAAGGCGCGCACCGACGCCGAGCCATTGCCTGGCGAAATGGCCGGGCTCGATGGCCGAGCCGAGGCCAGCAACCTTGTCACCATCTATGCCGCATTGGCAGGGGAGACCCGCGACGCGGTGTGTGCGCGTTTTGCCAACCAGGGGTTCGGCGCGTTCAAATCTGCGCTTGCCGATCTTGCCATCGCGCGCCTTGCGCCCATGCGGGAACGCTTTGTCGAGCTGAAATCCGACGAGGCGGCGATCGATGCTATCCTCGATGCCGGAGCGGCACGCGCTCGCGCCCTTGCCGCGCCGACACTGGCAGCAGCGCAGGCGGCGCTTGGCCTGCATGCCTGAGTAACGCCCGCTCACGGTTCAAGCCGGGTTCAGCAACTCTATTCTAACAATCGGCGCAGCCGTTGTTGCGTATCGACGCGGCAACGCGCATGATTCGCTCATTAGTGATTTCAAGTGGGGTGAAATTCCACGATTCGGAAATCACGACAAGACAGACTCTGTGAAGGGAACCAAGAGATGCGCACCGTACCGCTCATTAAAACCGCGCTTGCCGCCGCGATGCTGGCCTCGCTTGGCGCATGTGCCACCCCATTTCGCGCCGATGTCTCGCGCTTCTCTGCGATGCCCGCGCCGCAGGGGCAGACATATGCGATTGCTGCGCGCGATGATGACGATAAAGGCGGGCTGGAGTTTTCTCATTATGCTTCGCTCGTTTCCGGCGAAATGACCAGGCTTGGTTATCGACAAGCCGCGCCGGGCGAAACGCCGGACCTGACCCTCACCATGCATTTTGGTGTTGATGGAGGGCGCGAGCGCATTGTTCGTTCCCCCGGATTTCACGATCCCTTTTGGGGCCCGGGCTGGGGCGGTTTTTATGGCCGCGGCTATTATGGTCGGCCTGTCATCATCCGCACACGTAGCGGCTATCGCTATGTCCATGGCGGCTATGACCCGTTCCTGTTCGGCAGCGGATTTGGCGATTATGACGATGTGCGCAGCTACACCGTCTATACCAGCGGGCTCGACATCATCATTGCGCGCACGCAGGGCGGCGAGCGCTTGTTCGAAGGATCCGCCGAAGCGGCATCGCGCTCCAACGACCTGACACAGACCATCCCTAATTTGGTCGAAGCCATGTTTACCGGATTCCCCGGCAACAGCGGTGAAAAAGTGCGGATAACGATTGCGTCGCCAGAGGGGCGACGACGCTAAAACATCATCGCTGACCCCAAGCCCGTCTATGCTGAGCTTGTCGAAGCATCGCTCTTTTTTGACGAGGATAGAGGATATACGCGCAGGACGGCCCTTCGACAGGCTCAGGCAGGGCAAGCGGGTTTGGGTGGCCTCTACGCCGTCAGCGCGCGGCGGATCCGGCGGATATCGGTGTCGAGGTCGGCGTCGCCCTGGCGCAGCGACTCAATCGTCCGCACCGCGTGGATCACCGTCGAATGATCGCGCCCGCCAAAGCGGCGGCCAATTTCGGGGAAGCTGCGCGGCGTCAATTCCTTGGCGAGATACATTGCCACCTGTCGCGGGCGTGCAATCGCGCGCACACGGCGCTGAGAGCTCATTTCAGACTTGTCGATCCGGTAATGCGCACACACCGCCCGCTGAATTTCCTCGATAGTCACCCGCGCCCGTGAACCGCGCGCAACCTCGGCCAATCGCGCCTGCGCGCCTTCCAGATCAATCGGCGTATCGGTAAGCGTGGCATAGGCCACCAGCTTGTTTAGCGCACCCTCAAGCTCGCGCACGTTACGCGGGAAAGCATTGGCAATCCAGTCGAGCACCACAGTTGGCACATCAGCGCCCAATGCCTCGGCCTTGCGCGCCAATATGGCCGTGCGCAGCTCTACATCAGGCGGGTCGATGTCGGCGACCAGCCCGCCGGCCAGGCGCGACAATAGCCGCTGGTTGATGCCGTCCAGTCGATGGGGCACACGGTCCGCAGTCACCACCAACCGCCCCCCGCTCGACACCACTTCGTCAAATGTGTGCAGCAACTCTGTCTGGGTCGAATCCTTGCCAATGATGAACTGCAAGTCATCAATCGCGAGCAAATCGGCGGCGCGAAGACGTTCCTTGAACGACAGCATATCGTTGGCGCGAACCGCAGCAATAAATCCCAGCATGAATTTTTCGGCAGACATCAACAAGATGCGTGCTTGTGGGTTGCGGGCAAGCGTTGC
>JBEBJX010000096.1:0-7258 GCA_040079655.1 Sphingopyxis sp.
AGCCGTATCACCGGGCTAGACGTGATAGGCGGCAGCCGTATCACCGGGCTAGACGTGACGCGCGGCTTTGCGGTGATGGGCATATTGCTGATGAATATCATCGCCTTTGCCTGGCCGCAGCCCGTCTATACCACACCGCTGGCGGGCGGTGGCTCTGGCCCAGCCGATCTGGCGATTTGGGCAGTCAATTATGTCCTGGTCGATTCAAAATTTCGCGGCCTCTTCTCGATGATGTTTGGTGCGTCGGCGCTGTTAGTCATTGACAATGCCGCGGCAAGCGAACGCAGCGCCGCACGAGTGCATTTTGCGCGCATGGGGGTGCTGGCGCTGTTTGGCCTCCTCCATTTCTTCTTCATTTGGTGGGGCGACATATTGTTCCTCTATGCCATATGCGGGATGGCGCTATTCCTGTTTCGAGACATGACGGCCAGGGCGCTGGCCACAACGGGATCGATCTTGATAGCGTTGCACACCTGTTTCTATGGCGCGTCATTGCTGGCTATGCGGACGATGAACAGCCCCGAAATTGCCGCATCCTATGCCGATTTCGTGTCGCAATTTGAGCCAGGATCCCCAGCTTATGCCAAAGAAATGGCGCTCTACGGCGGCGATTATGCCAGTATATTCATGCACCGTTTTATTGAGATTGGGTCACACCCATTTTCCAGCATAGCACAATTTGGCTTTGAAACGCTTGGGCTGATGCTCATTGGCATGGCGCTGTTCAAGGGCGGGCTGCTCGCCGGGCAATGGCCGCCCGAACGGATGGCGATGTGGCGCAACAGGTGCCTTGGGCTTGGCCTCATCGCCAATAGCATGCTCTTGATCTGGCTGGCCACCAATGGGCTCGACCCCTGGGCTGTCGTCATGGCGACCTTTGTCGGCTCGGTGCCGTTCAATGTCATCATGAGCATCGGCTATGCGGCGCTGTTCATGGGGTTGGCGCAACGTTTTGCAGGGGCGGAAATAATCGCCAGAGTGGCCGCAGCCGGCCGCGCCGCTTTCACCAACTATATCGGCACATCGCTACTGATGACGAGCCTGTTTTATGGCTATGGGCTGGGTCTGTTCGGCGAGGTTAGCCGCACCGCCTGTTATCTGTTTGTCGTGGGCGCATGGATGATAATGCTGCTATGGTCAAAACCGTGGCTGACACGCTTTGCCTATGGCCCGTTAGAATGGCTTTGGCGCAGCTTGGCGCGCTGGCAGGTGCAGCCGCTGAGAAAAAATTAACGCGCACGGCGCTTTGCGCCCGCGGCGTGCGGCTGTGCCAACGGGTTGGTTTCATCGTCGATGCTTTGGAGCATAGCCGCAAAAATGGGCCGCAGGGTCACCACGCGATCAACAAATGTTTCAGGCGTTTCGCGCGATTCGACACAGGAACGGCCAAATATTTCAATATCCTCTGCCAATTGGCCCAATTGTTCGCCGCCAAATTGGCGCGCCTCGCTTTTGAGTTTATGCGCAGGCGAAATCAGGCCCGCAGCATTGCCGGCGCGCATGGCGCGCTCAATCAGCTCGATGGATTTCATCCCATCTTCAACGAAATAGCCCAAAATGCGCATGAGCTCGGGGCCCAATTGCGCGCGCGTCTGGGCAAAGGCAGCCCAATCAACCAAAGCTAATGTTTCACTCGGCATATATGTGCCTCTGCTCGCCTTAATGGCTTAATTGGGCAGTCCCCTGGCACCTGTCATAGCAAGAACAGGGTTAAGCAATGGTTACCGAGCGCGCGGGCCGCCTCTGGGGTTTTTGCCGCCCGGTGCGCTCTTGGCGTTCGCAGGCGTTGGCCGCCCACGCGCAATTGGCCGGGCACGCCGCGGGGGGCTGGCATGTGCGCCAGCGTCACTGGCCCCAGACCCGCGCGTGGGGGCAGGCCTGTTGGTCGAGGCGCGCGCGGATTTGCGCTCCGCATCGCCAAAGGGGTTTTTCGAGCTACGAAAAGTCAGCCGCACCGGCACCGCGCCCAGCCCAAGTTCGCGGCGGATGCCATTGACCAGAAAGCGACGATAGCTTTCGGGGAGTAAATCGGTGCGCGAACCAAAGGCGATAAAGGTTGGTGGGCGGTTACGCGCCTGGGTGATATAGCGCAGCTTGATCCGTTGCCCCTTTGGCGCGGGCGGCGGGTTGGCCTCTAACGCGCCCTCAAACCAGCGGTTAAGCTCTCCCGTTGTCACGCGTTTGGACCATTGCGCCCGCAAATCAAACGCCGCTTCTATGAGCGCGTCCAGCCCTTTGCCGGTGGCGCCAGACACGGTCATCAACGGAACGCCGCGCACCTGTGCCAGCCCTTCGTCGAGCGCAATACGCACGCCCTGATATAAAGCGCTGCTGTTTTCTGACACATCCCATTTATTGAGCGCGATGATGAGCGCGCGCCCTTCTTCGAGCACCCCATCAGCAATCCGCAAATCCTGTGCTTCCAGCCCCAGCGTCGCATCGAGCAATAGCACCACCACTTCGGCAAAAGCGACGCTATGCAGCGTGTCGGCTACCGATAGTTTTTCGAGTTTATCTTGCACCTTGGCGCGTTTACGCATGCCCGCTGTGTCAATGAGCCGCACAGGACGCGTTGTCCCATCGGCTGCGGTCCATTCCCAGTCGATGGTGATCGAATCACGCGTTATGCCGGCCTCTGGCCCGGTAATCAGCCGCTCTTCGCCAAGAATACGGTTGACCAGCGTTGACTTTCCAGCGTTAGGCCGCCCGACAATCGCCAATTTCAAAGGAGCCGCCGGATCCTCATCACTGATGCTGCCCTCGGCTCCATCGGTATCAAAGCCCTCCTCATCCTCACGGTCAATCAGCGGGCGAAGCGCATCAAACAGGTCAACGATACCATCACCATGTTCGGCAGACATGCCCAGCGGCTCGCCAAGGCCCAGCTTCCATGCCTCGCTCACCCCAGACGCCGCCTCTCGCCCCTCTGCCTTGTTCGCGATCACGATAATCGGCGTAGCGCTATCGCGCAGCCAGCGGGCGATCTCTTCGTCAACCGGGGTCAATCCGGCACGCACATCGACCAGGAATAGCGCGACATCGGCGCTGGCTACGGCCGCTTCTGTTTGTGCGCGCATCCGGCCAGGCAGGCTTGCGGCGCTATCCTCCTCAAATCCGGCCGTGTCGATGATGCGAAACTCCAGCCCCAGCAATTTGCCATCGCCTTCGCGCCTGTCGCGCGTCACCCCTGGCCGATCGTCGACCAGCGCCAGTTTTTTGCCGACTAAACGGTTGAATAATGTTGATTTTCCAACATTAGGTCGGCCGACAATGGCAATGGTCGGTTGATCGATACGCCTCATCGCCACGCGGTGATGCGGCCGCTATCATCCATCACATAGAGCATGCCGCTCGCAACCAGTGGGGCCAGCCGTGTCGGCCCCGACAGCGGCGTTATCGATTGGATAGCGCCGTCGGCCGGGTTGACTTGCGCCATCCGTCCGTCGCTGCTGACCAGCACCAGCCGCCCGCCTGCCAATACAGGCCCGGTCCAGCGGATAACGCCTTCGCGGTCTTCTTCGTCGCGCCAGTGCGGCAATTGGCCGATCCAGCGCACTTTCCCGGTTGTGCGGGTAATACAGAAAACACGCGCGTCATCAGCAACGATGAACACCCATTCGCCAGCGACCCATGGAGTCGAAATTCCGGCAACATTCATTTCCCATACGCGCTGCCCTGATACCAGTTCATAGACGGCCATCCGCCCGCCCTGGCCAATAGCAAAGACACGGCCACGATCAATCACCGGGTCTGCGTCAATATCCGCCAGCGTTGAAACCGCCGCCGATGTCCGTGTCCTGGCCAAGGCATCATTCCACAGCGCGCGGCCATTTTCATAGCGATAGGCATTGAGTTCGCCCGACGAATAGCCGGCGATGATCGTTCCTTGCCCAGCCGCTGGCGCTGCAACACCAAAGACGCTGCCTGGTGCAACCGAGCCTGCTTCCTGCCATTCGACATTGCCGTCGGATGCCCGAAGCGCAAAAAGTTGATTGTCCTGCCCCATGACAAAGACATTGCCAAACGCCAGCGTCGGCGCACCGCGCAACGGGCCAGATGGTCGCACTGTCCAGCGCACCGCACCACTAGCGGCGTCTAGGGCGGCGACATCACCAAGCCCGCTGACCGCGTAAACACCGCCCGCCTCTGCGCTCACCCCGCCGCCAAAACGAGAGCGTTGCCCATCGCGCTCCGTATCACCGATCTTGACCGACCAGCGCGCCGCGCCCGTCACCGCATCAAAGGCATGGACGGTTGCCTGCGTGTCTATTGCAAATAACATACCGCCCGAAACCACCGGAGCAGCCGCCAGTCGCGCACGGCTTGTCCCGCCGGGGATTTGCGCCGTCCAGGCTTGTGACACAGTAGCGCCAAGCGCGACATGGCCCAAAGATTTGCTGGCATTACCGCCTGGTTGGCCCCAATCAGCATTGGTCAATTCGGGCGGAAGCACAACTTCAAGCCCGGCAACGCTAGGGTCAACAATCAGTGCAGATTGACTGCCCAAAATGGGAATCCGATTGCCGACAGTTGGCGTGGACGCAGGCCCATTACCGCGAAGCACGCCGCACCCGCTCAAAACCATGGCCATGGCCGCCAGCGCGACAGTTGCCCGATTTGCCTTCGTTCCCATGCTATTCTCCGGTCTTGGTTTCAGGCCCAGCTGCTCTCGCAGTCGATTGGGCGTTTGGCGCAGCAGGGGTGGCCACGGCGTCGACGCCAAGCGTCCCTGCCATTTGCACTGCGCGAGATTTCAGGCTCTCCGAAACGCCTGGCGTTTCTGCGATGCGTTTGAACAACAGCCCGGCTGCGCGATCATTGCCAAGCTTCATTTGCGCCAGGGCGGTTAATTCCGCCGCGCTGGCAAAGGCCGGCCCAGGGGTGGCCACCAAATGGCGCAGCCGCGCTATAACGGTGGCGGGAGGAAGGGTTTCAAACTCCATCAGCATTTGCCGCAGCAAAGCAACGTTGCGCAGGCTTTGCTCGACATTGGTGTCGTTAGCGACAGCGCCGAAACGCGCCGATGCTGTTGTCGCCTCGCCGCGCGCAGCCGCAGCATTGCCCTGCACCATCAGCGCCAAAGCGCGATAGGTGGGGTCGTCGCCGCGCGCCAAAGCATTGACCTGATCCGATGCAGCCTTGGGCCGCTCGGCCCCCATGGCTTCAAGTGCGCTGCTAAAAGTCCGGCCACGCCCCCCCGCTTCATCCGCCTGTCGGCTTTGCCAAAATAGCCAGCCGCCATAAGCCATCAGCCCAATGACAAGCAGAGCAAGCAGCGGGCGACCAAAATTGCGCACGAAACGTTGCGCGCTGTCGGCGCGCACAGCATCTTCGACTTCGCGCATGAAAGTGTCTGGGTTATCGGGCGATAGCGCCACTGGTCTTCCTCACATATAGGGCCACAAGGGCGCGTGGAATGGTCCTTAGTGCCTGATCGTCCAAGATGGAAGCGCTATGGCTGACCTGGCATCAGGATTTTGGCTGATAGGTCTGATCGCTGGTCGGAAATGAACGCGACCTGACCTCGGCCGCATAATCTGTGGCTGCCGCTTCGATAAAACCCGCCATATCGGCATAGCGTTTGACGAATCGCGGCACCCGCTCGAACAGCCCGAGCATATCCTCGGTCACCAGCACCTGTCCGTCGCACTGTGCCGATGCGCCGATACCGATGACGGGGATGTCAACGCTGTGCGTCACCGCAATCGCAATCGGTTCCAGCACGCCTTCCAGCACCATGGCAAAGGCTCCGGCATCGGTCACCGCTTTGGCATCATCGAGGATTTTCGCGTGCTCCTCCTGGCTTTTCCCGCGTGCGCCATAGCCACCCAATGCGTTGACCGCCTGGGGCGTGAGGCCAATATGCGCCATCACCGGAATACCGCGCTCGGACAGGAAACGGATGGTCGGTGCCATCGCCTGCCCGCCCTCCAGCTTGACCGCAGCGCAGCCCGTTTCGGCCAATATCCGCGATGCACTGGCAAAGGCCTGGCTTGGTGATGCCTCATAGCTGCCGAACGGCATATCGACGATGACGACGCTGTGATAGCTGCCGCGCACCACCGCGCCCCCATGCGCGCACATCATATCGAGCGTCACGCCGAGCGTCGATGGCAGGCCGTAAATCACCTGCCCCAGCGAATCACCAACCAGCAACATGTCGCAATGCGCATCGAGTAACTGCGCCATCCGCACCGTATAGGCGGTCAGCATCACCAGCGGTTCGTCGGTTTTGCCTTGCATTTTGCGGCGCTGGATCGCGGGCACGGTGAGCCGCTTCATCGGCGCAGGGGTGGGGTTTGCGCGGCTGGTCGATGTGTCGATGGTGAAGGTGGTGGACATGATGAACGCTCAAATAGCGGGTTCATCGCGCATGCGCCACCCCCGTTGTGTTATTTATACTTGACTCAATGTCAAATTATAATAACATTATGTGCGAATCAACGAACACGGAACATCGCACAATGTCTTTTAACGAAAAAATCCACTGGGCCGCCTTCTTCGGCATTGCCATTTCCTTCGGATGGTATTTCCTGACCTATCCATGGAGCATCGTCGACACGCCTGCCGGCATCGCTGCGGTTGCCGGCATGCTGGTCGTGGTCACGGTCATCATCACCGCTGTGATGAGCGTGGTCGCCGCCACTCTGGCCATACGTTACCCCAAGGAAGCGCATCTGAAGGGGGATGAGCGCGAACGCGGCTTCCATCTGCGCGGCACGCACGCCGCCTATTACCCGCTGGTGCTGGGCGTTTATGGCGCGATCATCGCGGTCTTCAACCACATCGAGGGCGCGGCGCTGCTCAACCTGCTGCTCGCCATCGTCGTTTCCGCCGAGCTGGTGCGCGTTGGCGCACAGCTATGGCATTATCGGCGAGGGTGACGGCGATGACGCTCCCCTTCACCAACGACATCCGCACCCTGCGCTTTTTGAACGGGGAAATGACGCAAGGCGATCTTGGCGAGCGGGTCGGCGTCACCCGCCAAACCATCGCCGCGATCGAGCAGGGCCGATATTCGCCCAGCCTCGAAGTCGCGTTCCGCATCGCCGCTGTGCTCGACAAACCGCTGGAGGAGGTGTTTGTGTGGCATGGCGGTTGATGCAATATCATTACCCGACCCGTCCGTGCTGGCTCCCAACGGGTCGCTGTCGAAGCGCTGTCCTCTTCTAAGCAAAGAGCGGCCCCCTTCGACTGCCTGCCTGGAATAAATAGGGACAGTCCCTATTTATTCCAGGCAGGCACCGCCCCCACCGCC
>JBEBJX010000097.1:0-7235 GCA_040079655.1 Sphingopyxis sp.
TCATTATCCGAATTGTCCAATCAGAATGTAAAAACAGGGGGAGGGGAAAAGCCGGGCAAGCGCACACATTCGAAATCGGCGAATGCAACCAGCCGAACCGCGTCGCTTCCAGAAATTTTGACCGCGCGCGCAAGCCGCGTGACGCCAGCATCGGCCGGGCCTATATCAACAAGGCCAGTCGCGATCCGCGCCCCCGGCGCCAATTGCGCAATCAGGCTTTCGGGAACAGATTCCACTGCGCCGTCAATCAGCAGGCCATCATAGGGCGCGCCTGTGGGCGCTCCTTCGGCAAGCGGGGCCTCGACAAGCGTGATATTGGCGGCATCGCCAAGCGCCTTATGCGCCAATGCCAGCAAAGCCGCGTCGCTTTCTACCGCTGTCACCTGCGCGCCCATCGCGGCAAGGATCGCCGCCGCATATCCGCTGGCCGCGCCAATCAGCAATATTTTTTGCCCCGCAACGATATTGGCATCCGCGATTAACCGCGCCGTGCTCAGCACCGGATTGAGCGAGCGCGACGCCGTCAAGGGAATAGCCCGATCGATATAAGCGCGCGCAGCGGCACCTTCTGGCAAAAAATCTGTGCGCGCAATGGCAGCGATTGCTGCCAATAAGCTTGGTTCATTGATGCCATTTGTGCGTAATTGGCTGTCGATCATCGCGCGCCGCATCGCGGCTTCATCTGCGTTACAATTGGGGTCAATGATAGCGAGCGACATGAGAGTTTCCTCGGATTTCAGCTGTGTTTACACGAGACCATTCTGTATTGCAATAGTAATACAGTGCTGCGCCATATCGTGCCCATAGCCGTTTGTCGGCTCAGTGAAAAGTCTGCCGAGCCGTTTGAAAGCAGTGGACCGCCGAACGGCTTGCAAAAAAAGATGATGGCGCTGGTAAGCTTGCGTTAAAATCGAACAGAGCCTGACCCTAGTTGCATTATGTAGCGTGCTCGGCTAGGCCGCGCGCCGCACACCACGCTCGTGAGGCCCGATGGCGGAGTGGTTACGTAGAGGACTGCAAATCCTCGCACGCCGGTTCGATTCCGGCTCGGGCCTCCAAAATCCTTATTCGATTCCGGCGAGCGCCCGCAGCTGGTGCGCGGCAATGTGCATCCGCCCCTCGGCCTCGGCCAACCGGGCGGCGGCGGCAATCGCTTCGCGTTCGGCGTCAAGCTCGGCCAATTGCGGTTTGGCCCCGACACGGACTTCGAGCCTGGCCGCACGCAAGGCTTCATCGGCCGCCGCCCGGCCATCACGGCCGGCGTCCACCATGCCGCGCGCGCTCGCAAGCCCATACCACGCTTCGATCACCGCCTGTTCAATCGCTTCATCCGCAGCCCGGGCGCGTGCCTCGCTGGCGGCCAGTGACGTGCGGGCTTCGCGGACCCGCGCACCAGCGGCGAGGTCGAGAAAGGTCCAGCGGACGCGAGCGCCAACGGTCACGCTGTCGGCGCGATAATCGGGGAAAAATTGGTCACGGACATGCGCAGCCTCGACAAAGGTACCGACCGTCGGCAAGCGCGACGCGCGCGCGACGCGCACACCCGCCTCTGCTGCATCGACCCCGCTGCGCGCCTGCGCCAGCATGCTGTTTTGCGCGCGCGCAAGCGCAACCGCATCGTCCAGCGTGGCCGGAACGTCGGGCAGGTCGCCAAGCGGGGCGAGCTCCGCGACCCTATGGCCTGTCAGGCGGCCCAGCTGCGCTTCGGCGGCGGCTTTGCGCCCCTCTGCGCCGATCAGCCCAGCCCGCGCTTCGGCAAGCCGAGCCTCGGCCTGAGCGACCTCGGTGCTGGCCGAATCCCCGACGCGAAAACGCAACCGCGCGGCGCGGACAGCTTCGGCCACCGCCACTTCCATGCGCATATAGCTGTTGACCAACTGGCGCGCGGTCAACGCCTCGGCATAGGCGGCGACCACTTCGACGGTCAGTCGCTGGCGCGCGCTGCCCCGCCCCGAACGCGCCGCTTCGGCATCGCCACGCGCCTGGGCAATGGCGGCGTCAACCCGCCCACCTGTAAACAACGGATATTCCGCAGTGACCTGTGCGACTCGGGGCGTTACCTGATCGGCAGTGAGGCCAAAAAATCCTCTGGGGTCGATCCGCCCCACCCCGGCCATGGCTTCGACCCGCGCCGTTGGACCGCCCGCCGCGCGCGCCTGATCGACGCGGGCCTGTGCAGCCTCGGCATCGGCCTCGGCTGCTTCCAGCGATGGAGAGCGGGCATAGGCATCGGTCAGCGCCGTTGGCAGGTCTTGCGCCGCCCCCTGCCCATGCACCGCGAGCATGGTCGCGGCCATAAGGAGGGTCAGGCGCTTCACCGAAAGGCTACTCCCTCGCGGATGCCGAGCCGCTTGAAAACCATGGCAGCGGGGCAAAATCCTGTGAAGGACGCCTGAATCATGTTGAAACCGGCAAAAATGGCGAGGCCGATCCAATAGGGATGAACCAGCCAAGCCAAAGCCACGCTAAGCAGCACGACGGAACCGGCAAACATAAGGACAGCACGATCGAGGGTCATTGTTTTCACTCCTATTAGCCTATGGGGTCAGAAACGCAGTTTGCGGATACCAAGGGCGTGCATCGCGAGCTTTTCGTAAAAGGGCTCGCTCTCGCCCTTGCGCACTTTACGCAGGAAATATTTTTCGAAACCGATCTTGGCGAGATGCACCCATTTGCCCGACGATGACCAGTTGAGGTTGCGCGGCGGGATTTGCGGCTGGGCAACAAAGGCCACGCCTCCGTCGCCAAAATCGGCGAGGCAAACGGCGTTCCACGTTGGCTCACTCGTTGGCGGCTTGCCATCGAGTTCAAGCGACAGGTTGTGCGCAATGGCGCTGACCATCGATTCAATCATGAAGCCCGTTTTTGGCACGCCAACCGGCACTGGTGTTGGCCCGACCGGCGGAATGGCAACGCAGACCCCCAGCGAATAGATGTTGGTGAAAGTCGGGTTGCGCTGATGCTTGTCCGCCAGGATGAAACCGCGCGGATTGGTCAGCCCGTCAATACCGAACACCGCATCGACCCCGCGAAAGGCCGGCAACATCATCGCAAAGCCAAAGGGCAGATCATGCCTGGCCTTGACGCTGCCATCCTCGGCCACTTCCTCGACATGCGCCACACCAGAGTCAAAGCTGGTGACGCGCGCGCTGGTGAACCATTTGATGTGGCGGTTGCGCAGTTCGCTTTCGAGCAGCGATTTCGTATCGCCAACGCCGTCGAGCCCAAGATGGCCGATATAAGGTTCGGCAGTGACAAAGGTCATCGGCACCCGGTCGCGGATCTTGCGGCGTTTAAGCTCGGTATCGAGAATCAGCGCAAATTCATAGGCCGGGCCATAGCAGGAGGCGCCCTGTGCCGCGCCAACAACAATCGGGCCGGGTGCCTCGCAAAAACGATCAAAGGCGTCAGCCGCCTCAGCTGCGTGGCGCGTAGAGCAGATCGAAACAGTGTGATTTTCGGGTCCAAAGCCTGGAATCTCATCAAAGGCAAGATGCGGCCCGGTGGCAATAACCAGCCAGTCATAAGTCAGCGAGGTGCCGTCATTCAGATCGAGTCGATTATCCGCCGGATGCACGCGTTTGGCGCCAATGGCAGTGAAGCCAATGCCCTTTTTCTGCATAACCGGTGGCAAATGGACGCGAATAGCGTCTGGCTCGCGCCAACGCACCGCGACCCACGGGTTCGAGGGGATAAACCAATAATCCTCCTGGTCACACACCACTATGACCTCGGCGCGATTTTTGACGGCATCGCGGATTTCATAAGCGGCGATTGTTCCGCCCAGCCCGGCACCCAGCACAATGATTCTCGGTTTCGACATGCCTCTCTCCACTGGCGATCTGGCAGGTGAAGCGACTCCTCCCTGCCCCGTACAATGCCTCGCCAAATCCGGCATCGACCCGTATCAACAACGGCGTCGATGCCGGAGAACGCCCGCAAGGTTTGCGACCCGAAGCGGCGCTCCTCAGACAATGGCATTGACTTAGTATTAGTATTTCTGTATATTAGCAAGTGTTGATTTAGATGTTTCTGATTTATATGTTTTCAGGAAGCCATGCCCATGCCTCTGACGCGCCATATCTGGCTCTCTGCTCTCGTGCTGGCGATGCCGCTCAGCCTGTCGGCTTGCTCTGATGAAGCGCCGCCGACGCGCGACGCGCCGGCCCCCGCCAATGTCGAGCGGCGATTGATCCAGGCCACCCGCGTCACCGAATGGAAAGATGTTGGCGCCACCATCACCAGTGTCGATATGGCCGATGCCCGCGCGCGCATTCCCGGCATTCTTGAATCGCTGTCGGTGCGAGAGGGTGACCTGGTCCGGCGCGGACAGGTGATCGGCAGAGTCGTCGATAACCGGCTGGGATATGAGGGTGCCGCCTATGGGGCGCAAGCCGCCGCCGCACAGGCGCAGGCCGCACAGGCCGAGGCCGAATTATCGCGCATACGCTTTCTCCATCGCAATGGCGTCTATGCTCAGGCGCGGCTCGATCAGGCCGAGGCAGCAGCCCGCGCCGCCCGTGCGGGTGTTGCCGCCGCCCGCGCCCAGCAATCCGCCGTCAATGCCATGGCTGGACAAGGCGCAATCATCGCCCCGTCGAGCGGGCGTGTTCTGATGGCCCCGGTGCCGCCAGGTTCAGCGGTCGGGCCGGGGGTTTCGGTGGCCACCATCACATCAGGTTCCATGATCATGCGGCTTGAATTGCCAGAAACATTGGCGGGACAAGTTCATGTCGGCAGCGCCGTTATCGCCACCGGAATGGCTGTCGCAGGAAGCCCCGCCTCCCGCGCCAGTGTCAGCCGCATTTATCCAGCCGTCACCGGCGGTCAGATGATGGCCGATGTCGAGATGCCGGGCCTTGGCAGCACCATGGTCGGGCGCCGCGTCACAGCGCGCGTAGCGACTGGGGAGCGCGAGGCGATCATGGTGCCGCGGCGCTTCGTCGAAACGCGCTATGGCATCGACTATGTGTCGATCATCGGTCGCGGCAATGCCGTGTCGAGCGTGCCGATCCAGATCGCGCCCACCGAAGGCCCTGCCATGGTCGAGATATTGTCTGGGGTCAGCGCAGGCGATGTCCTTATTGCCCCGCGCGCGGCCAACGCCCCAACCCGATGAGCGAGAGCATGTCAACCAAGCCTGCCAAGCTCGGCATTTCGGGGCGGTTGACCCGCGCCACTATCCGCTCGCCGCTGACGCCGCTGATGCTGCTGACGGCGATACTCGTCGGCTTGCTCGCCATCATGACCATCCCGCGCGAGGAAGAGCCGCAGATCAGCGTGCCGATGGTCGATTTGATGGTCGCGGCCCCCGGCCTCTCGGCCAGCGACGCGGTCGAGCTTATTGCCAAACCCCTCGAAACCATTGTCAAAAGCGTTGATGGCGTCGAGCATGTCTATACCCAGGCCGAAGACGACGGCGTGATGGTGACAGCGCGCTTCCTGGTCGGGTCAGACCCCGAGGACGCGGCAATCCGCATCAACGAGCGCCTGTCGGCCAATATGGACAAATTGCCCGTTGGCATCACGGCGCCACAGGTGACGGTGCGCGGGATAAGCGATGTGCCGATTGTCGTGCTCACACTTACGCCCAATAGCAATGCGCCCGGCCAATGGGACGAGCGAACGCTGCACACCCTTGCTAGCCGCCTTCGCACCGAAGTGGCCAAGGTCGACGATGTCGGCCTGACCTTCATCGTCGGCGGCCAGCAGGAGCAATTGCGCGTGACGCCCGACCCCGCTCGGCTCAACCTGTATGGTGTGTCGCTCGGCGCACTGATCGACGCCGCCGGGCAGGCCAATCGCAGCTTTCCGCTTGGCACTATCCGCGAAGGCGGCACCGCCACGGCAGTCGTCGCCGGACAGACGGTGCGCGACGCCGCCGCGCTCGGCGCAATCACCGTGCGAAGCAGCAGCGGCCAGCCCGTCTATCTGCGCGATGTCGCGGCCGTCGATCAGCGTGCGAGCGACGATCAGTCGCGCGCCTGGCGCTGGGCGCGCGGCGAAGCGGGTGGATGGAACCAGGCCCCAGCCGTCAGCCTCGCCATCGCCAAACGCCCTGGCGCCAATGCGGTCAACGTCTCCGAAGCCGTCGTCGAGCGAATGGAATCGCTTAAAGGCGCGCTCATCCCGGCTGGTGTTTCCGTCAATGTGACGCGCAACTATGGCGAGAGCGCGAATGAAAAGGCCAACGAGCTGATCTTCCACCTCGGCCTCGCGACCATCTCTATCGTTATCCTCATCGGTTTTGCTATCGGTTGGCGCGAAGCCGGTGTCACCGCCATCGTCATTCCGACGACAATCCTGCTGACGATGTTCGCCTCGAACATCATGGGCTTTACCATCAATCGGGTGAGCCTGTTCGCATTGATATTTTCCATCGGCATTCTCGTTGACGATGCGATCGTCATGATCGAAAATATCGCCCGCCACTGGGCGATGCCAGATTGCCAGAGCGGCGGCCGAAGCCGGATCGACGCGGCGGTTGATGCCGTTGCCGAAGTCGGCAACCCGACGATCATTGCCACACTGACCGTGGTCGCAGCCTTGCTACCGATGCTGTTCGTGTCGGGGTTGATGGGCCCCTATATGGCGCCAATCCCCATCAACGCCTCGGCCGCGATGCTGTTTTCCTTCTTCGTTGCGGTCATCATCGCGCCGTGGCTGATGGTCCGCTTCGCGCGCACGAGCTTGGGCGGGAACAGTCACGACGCGCACGCTCATGGCATGATGGGCGGCAGGCTTGGCGCGCTCTATGGCCGCGTGGCACAGCGTGTCATTCGTGATCGCAAATCGGCGCGCACCTTCCTCATCGCCGTCGGGCTTGCCACGCTGGTTGCTTGCTCGATGTTCTATTTCAAGGCGGTCACGGTCAAGCTGTTGCCGTTCGACAATAAATCCGAAGTGCAGCTGGTGCTCGACATGCCCGAGGGGACTTCGCTCGAAACCACCGGGCGCACACTCGAAGCCGCAGCAGCCATTGCCCGGCAACTCCCCGAAGCTCAGGCGATGGAGGCCTATGCCGGCACCGCCGCCCCGTTCAATTTCAACGGCCTCGTCCGCCACTATTTCCTGCGCAGCCGCTCAGAACTGGGCGATCTTATGGTCACGCTCGCTGCCAAGGACGAGCGCGACCGATCGAGCCACGAGATAGCGCTTGATCTGCGCCAGCGGTTGGCCCGCGCTGTGCCGATGCCAGCGGGCGGTTCGCTCAAAGTGGTGGAAACCCCGCCCGG
>JBEBJX010000098.1:0-7201 GCA_040079655.1 Sphingopyxis sp.
CCCACGCCCTGCCCCCCATCACGCATGAGCGGATCGTCATCAAAATCGGTTCATCCCTGCTTGTCGGCAAAGATGGAGGATTGCGCCAGACATGGCTAGCGAGCTTGATTGACGACATAGCAACCCGCCGCAAATCTGGTCAGCACATCATCATCGTATCATCGGGTGCAATAGCGCTGGGCGCGCGGCGACTGTCGCTGCCTAAGGGTGGCCGTGCCAGCCTTGAGGATGCACAGGCCGCAGCAGCCGTGGGGCAAATCGCGCTGGCCAGCGGGTGGGGGGATGCGCTCGGCGCACACGACATGATGGCTGCGCAAATTTTGCTGACATTGGGGGATTTGGAAGATCGCCGACGCTATCTCAATGCTGCCGCAACGCTGGACCGACTATTAGCGTTGGGCGTTATCCCCATAGTCAACGAGAATGACAGCGTCGCAACCGAGGAAATCCGTTTTGGTGACAATGACCGACTGGCAGCGCGCGTGGCGCAAGCAGCTGGGGCGCAAGGATTGATCCTCCTTTCTGACGTTGACGGCTTTTACACGGCCGACCCCAGTCTCGATACAAATGCAACGCGCATCGACGTGGTCGACGCCATGACAGCTGACCTGCGCGCCATGGGGTCGGCAAACAGCACCTCGGGCATTGGCTCTGGTGGCATGGCAACCAAGCTGGCCGCCGCAGAGATATGCGCCCAAGCTGGGGCCGACATGGTTATCGTATCGGGCAAGCAGAACCACCCGCTCGCCCGGCTTGAGACCGAGCCATGCGGAACCTTGTTTCGCGGCGGCTCAAAGCAAGGACCGCGCCGGGCCTGGATGGCGGGAAGGCTGACGGTTGCTGGTAAAATTCGTATCGACGAGGGCGCTGTGACAGCATTGGCCGCAGGTGCAAGCTTGCTGCCCGCCGGGATGACGCATGTCGAGGGGCGTTTCGAACGCGGCGATATTATCGCCATCATCGATGTCGACGGGCGCACCGTCGCCCATGGCCTGGCCGAATATGCGTCGAACGATGCCGCACGGATCGCCGGGCTCAGCCGCGATGCCGTAGCAAAAACACTGGGCTATGCCCCGCGCAGCGCGATGGTCCACCGCGACCATATGGCGCTGTTGTGACCAGCCATATCGCCATCACCGGCGCGCCCTCATTATCGCTCGCCATCACCGGCGCGACCGGATTTGTCGGGCAATCAACGCTGGATACGGCATTGGCCACGGGTCAGCGCGTCACTGCGCTTACGCGGCGCCCACAAAGCCCGCGCGATGGCCTGACATGGATAGAGGGGGCCTTAGATAGCCGTGCTGCTTTAGACCGGCTTGTCGAGCAAGCGGATACGGTGATCCACATTGCTGGCGCGGTCAATGTGCCGACACGCGCGGCCTTTGCTGCTGCGAATATTGCGGGCACACAGGCCGTCATCGATGCCGCAAAGCGCGCTGGCGTTCGGCGCTTTGTCCATGTCTCGTCGCTCGCCGCCCGGCATCCCGGCTTGAGCAATTACGGCTGGTCAAAGGCCGAGGCCGAGGATGTCGTCACCAAAAGCGGTTTGGACTATGTGGTTGCTCGACCGCCCGCCATCTATGGCCCGCATGATAGCGATATGTTCGACCTGTTCCGCATGGCGCGGCGCGGTTTCATGCTGTTGCCGCCAAAGGGCCGCACGTCGATCATCCACGTCGAAGACCTGGCGCGGCTTTTGATTATACTGGCAACTTCAGCGCCGCCCGCCCCCCTGATGGAGCCGTCCGATGGCACAGAAAATGGGCTGACTCACGCCGAGTTAGCGGCGATGATTGGCAACGCCATGGGGCGCCCCCGCCTTGCCACGCTGTCAGCACCAAGGCGCTTGTTGCACCTTGCTGCCCGCGCTGACCGCTTGGTGCGCAGGGACCGCGCCAGGCTAACCCCAGATCGCGCCAGCTATCTGAGCCACCCAGACTGGGTTTCGATGCCGCAATATCAACCACCGAGCGACTATTGGTCACCGCATTGGAGCGGCGAAGCAGGCCTCAAAATGACGGCGGATTGGTATCTTGAAAATGGCTGGATCACCTAGGGTCAGGACCCTAGAGCCAGGACCGACTGAGCTCATAGAGAAATGACAGCAATGTCAAAGTGAGCCCGACGATGAAGGTGCGATAGGCCAGCGCCAGAAAGTGATATTTGCGCCGCGCCAGCATCGACCCATTCTGATGAATATCGCGCAGCATTGTCGCCAATATATCATCATCATTGCGCATTTGCGATTTAACTGCATCGATAAATTCCTGTTCGCCCATCTCGCTGAACGTGCCAAAAAACAAGATGTTGGGATTGGGCTTTGCCCCGCGCGGCGAAACACGTGGCAGCACCGCTGTCACCGCCAAAACAGCGGAAACAAAAGCGAAAAACGCCAAAATGCCGAGCGATATGGGCATAGCCGTGCGCGACGCCTGCCCAATCGATACGGTGAACACCACAAATGTCGCCCCCATCAATATCGACGCCTTTTGATCGGCCATCTGCGACAGGGTCATCGTCAATTGCTGTGCGGTTCGAACCAAGTGAATCGAATTGGGCGGGTATTCCTCAACCGCAGGATCATTTTTTTCGCCCGTCATCTCGCCCATACGCTATATTTCCTTGCCCTTTGCGTCACAAAAGTGCCACGAAGTGTGCGTCGCGGCAAGCGCCTGCTTGAATCCATCCCATTATCGCCGCATTAGCATGATAACTGGCGCACCATCTCAACGGGCCATCGCCGACAAAACAACTAGGAAAGTTTCACAATGACCGACCGCGCAAGCATAGCCGACACCACGATGAAACTGGTGGAATCGTTTAACAAAAAAGGGATTGCGCTTGCGGACTCGACGACTTTTGCAGGTGATTTGGAGTGGGACAGCCTGACGGTGATGGATTTTGTCGCGGCGGTTGAGGACGAGTTCGACATCATCATCACCATGAACATGCAGGCCGAAATTGAAACCATTGGCCAGTTGATCGACGCTGTGGTGAAACTGGCCGATCAGGGATGAACGCATGACCGACCTGTTTTCAAAATTTGACCCGATCATCAAAACGCGTGAAGACCTGCTCGCCACCGGGGTCACCGATCCATATAATCTTGTGATGGAGCAGGTGAAATCGCCGACTGTCGCGATTTGCAATGGCCGCGAAACCATCTTGCTCGGCACCTATAATTATATGGGAATGACATTCGACGCCGACGTTCTGGCGGCCGGGCACGCGGCGCTCGACAGTTTCGGATCGGGGACCACTGGCAGCCGCGTCCTCAACGGCACCTATTCCCCGCATAAGGACTGTGAAGAGGCGCTGAAAGAATTTTACGGCATGGACCATGCGATGGTCTTTTCCACGGGCTATCAGGCCAACCTTGGCATCATCAGCACCATGGCCGGCAAGGATGATTATGTCATCCTCGACATCGACAGCCATGCCTCGATTTATGACGGCTGTGCGCTTGGCAACGCGCAGATCGTTGCCTTTCGCCATAATGATGTCGAGGCGCTCGAAAAACGCCTGAAACGCCTGCCGCCCGACGCGGGCAAATTGGTGGTGCTGGAGGGCGTCTATTCGATGCTCGGCGATGTCGCGCCATTGAAAGAGATGATCGCCGTTTCCAAGGCCGCGGGCGCAATGGTGCTGGTCGATGAAGCGCACTCGATGGGCTTTATTGGCGAACATGGCCGCGGCGTTGCCGAAGATCAGGGGATGCTTGATGATGTCGATTTCGTCATCGGCACATTCAGCAAAAGCGTTGGCACCGTCGGCGGATTTTGCGTCTCAAACCATCCCAAGTTCGAGGTGCTGCGCCTTGTCTGCCGTCCCTATGTGTTCACCGCATCGCTGCCGCCCAGTGTTGTGGCCACCGCCGCCGTCTCTATCCGCAAGCTGATGCATGGAAGCAACAGGCGCGCGCATTTATGGGAAAATAGCAAGCGGCTGCACGGCGGGCTGAAAGCGCTGGGCTTCACACTTGGCACCGAAACCCCGCAAAGCGCAATCATCGCCGTCATCATGCCTGATCTGGAGAAGGGCGCGATGATGTGGGAAGCGCTGTTGCACCATGGCCTCTACGTCAACCTCGCTCGCCCACCCGCGACACCGGCCAATATGACCTTGCTGCGCTGTTCGCTATGCGCCGAACATACGGCGAGCCAAGTCGAAGACATTCTTACCCGATTTGAACGTGCTGGTCGCGCTGTGGGGATCATTTGACACAGGACACTCCGCCCATGAAAGCACCGCTGCGTATCCAGCGCAATATCCTTGCCGTCCAAGAACGCAGGCTGCTCACGTGGCTCGCCGCGCGTTTGCCGCTGTGGGTCACGCCCGACATGCTCACCACGCTTGGTTTTGCCGCTGCCTTCGCCATCGGCGCGGGCTATGTGCTCAGCCATTATGACCCGGCGTGGCTGTGGCTCTCTATCATCAGCTTTTTTATCAACTGGTTTGGTGACAGTCTCGATGGCAGCCTGGCGCGATTTCGCAAGATTGAGCGCCCGGCGTTCGGCTATTTCGTCGATCATAGCGCCGATGCTCTCGGCAATCTGGCGATCGTCGGCGGCATCGGGCTTAGCCCCTATGTCCGGCTCGATGTGGCCTTGTTCGCGCTCGTCAGCTATCTCTTGCTGTCGATCCACACTTTCCTTTCGGCCAAGGTGGTGGACGAATTTAACCTGACCTATCTCGCTGGCGGGCCAACCGAGATGCGAATCATCCTGATCATGATGACGCTGGCGATGCTCTATTATGGCCCCGAGAGAATGGGCAACCATGCCTATTCTGGGTTCGACATTTTCGCAGGCGGCTTTGCCGTAACTTTGCTGGGTGTATTCATCGTGCAAACACTCATCCTGGGTGCCAAATTGCGCAAAAAAGGCAGATGATGGTCGCTATTCCTCGCCGCTGACCTGAGATTTCACCTCGTCAATTTGCCTATAAAGCCCGCGCACCAGCGCCACATTGATGATGGCGAGCAGGCCCAACATCCCCGCCGCAACCGCGCCCGCCATCACCCAGCCACCGGCCCCAGCAAAACGCACCAGCCCGCCCAGCACCAAACACAGCGCCAGCAACCCCCACCCTGCACGCCGCGCATATTCAATGAGGCGCGGTTCGACGCGCTTATTCATGCCATGCCATCATCGCGTTCCTGTTCACTCACCCCTGCGTAAATATCGGCGCATTATCCCGTCTTCGTCAATCCCGGCGCCGCGCTCATCAGACATGAGCTGCCAGCAATCTTCGGTCGGGGCAATGGGCCCCTTAATCAAATAGTAGTTTATCCTCCCTAATGTGGTGGCCGTTCGAGGGGGCTCGAAACGAAGAGAGGCCGCAATGTATCAAAATGCACATGATGCGTTCACTCGGGCAATTGCGACATCAGATGCCTCGCTCGCCGAAATCCTTGGGGCCTTTTCCTACGCGCTCGACCTGACCGAGGGACAGCCTGCCGGGCACAGCATCCGTGCCTGCTGGATAGGCAGCAACATCGCACTGGCCATGGGGCTCACGGGCAAAGCACTGCGCGATTGCTATTACGCCACTCTGCTCAAGGATCTAGGCTGTAGCAGTAATGCCGCGCGCGTCGCTGAACTGTTTTTGGGAGACGACCGCAAGCTCAAGCATCAGTTCAAGCACATTGGCCCCCATGCCAGAGATTTCCTGACCTTCATTGAACAGGTCGTCGGTGTTGGCGAAGAGGCGGAGGTGCGCGGTTGCGCGATTGACACGCTGACCAGCAACGCTGCGACGGTCCTGACCAGCCTGATCGACACCCGTTGCAACCAGGGCGCCCGCATCGCCCGTCGGCTGCGCTTTTCGGACGAAGTCGCCGAAGGCGTCGCCTCCCTCGACGAGCATTGGGACGGATCGGGCATGCCTTTGGGCCTGAGCGGTGCCGCCATCCCGCTCATCGCGCGCATCGCCCTCTTGGCCCAGACCGCCGACATATTTTTCATGACGGGTGGTTGCGAAGCTGCCTGCGCCGAAATCGCCGCCCGGCGCGGCACCTGGTTCGACCCGGCGCTGGTCGATCTGTTCCTGGCGCTGGGGCAAAAGCCCGATTTTTGGGCCACGCTCGCCGCCGATGATCTGGAGGCACAGCTGTTCACTATGGAAGCTGGCCGCCACCGCGTGCCGGTGGACGAGGACTATCTTGATGCGATCGCGCTTGCCTTTGGCGAAGTTATCGATGCCAAAAGCGCGTTCACCGGCGGCCATAGCGAGCGCGTCGCGATCTTTACCGATCATATCGCCGACCAGCTAGGCTTCGATCCCCCCAGCCGCCGCCGCCTGCGCCGTGCCGCTGCGCTCCACGACGTTGGAAAACTCGGTGTCAGCAACCGCATCCTCGACAAGCAGGGTAAGCTTGACGAAGCGGAGTGGATTGAAATGCGCGATCATGCGGCGCTCACCGAACAGATCCTCGGCCGGGTCGGTGTGATGCGTGACATGGCGATGATCGCGGGCGCGCACCATGAACGGCTCGACGGCACCGGTTATCCGCATCGGCTCAACTGCCTCGCCATCGGCATCGAAACACGGATCATCACCACCGCCGATATTTTCGACGCACTAACCGCCGACCGCCCCTATCGCGCCGCGATGCCGATAGACCGCGCATTGGCAATCATGGACAATGAAGCCGGCAGCGCGGTCGATCCGGCGTGTTTGCAGGCGCTGAAGGCGGTGATCAGCGGTGGTGTACCGAGTGCTATGCTGCCGGTGTAGGAAGGCGAGGTGCGCGACCCCGCCCGCTTAGCCCTTACCAACCGAACGTCACCCCCGCGCGGGCCGCGGTCGAACCGCGTCGGTTGAACCCTGTTGCCACCCCAGCGTTTACCGCGACATTCGGTGTCAACAGCACACCAAGCTGGATCGATCCGGCATGTGCCCCTGAATAGGTCGCGACATTCGCCGTCAGGTTGAACCTCCGATCCGGCAGAAACGCATTGCCGCCCATCGCCACAGCAATCGCCGTCGAGCTGGTGATGCGACTTTCCAGCCGATCGAGCTGAAAATCGATCTCGGCAAACCTGTTTTCGAGCGCCGTTACCCGGTTTCCAAGCGCCAGATCCGCCGCCATTCGTTGGGTAATTTCGGTCTGCAAACTGGTGGTTAATTGCGTCTGTGCTGTTTCCACTGAGGCGATGCGTTGATTGGCCTGCAGCAGCTGTTGCGCCCGGGTCTG
>JBEBJX010000099.1:0-6960 GCA_040079655.1 Sphingopyxis sp.
TATGCCAAATCGCTCGCGCTATCCTATGCGTCGGCGGTGGGCGGCGGGCGTGCGGGCATCATTGAAACCAATTTCCGCGAGGAATGCGAAACCGACCTGTTCGGCGAGCAGGCGGTGCTGTGCGGCGGCATCACCCACCTCATTCAGGCGGGCTTCGAAACATTGGTCGAAGCGGGCTACGCGCCCGAAATGGCCTATTTCGAATGCCTCCATGAAACCAAGCTGATCGTCGATCTGCTCTATGAGGGCGGCATCGCCAACATGCGTTATTCGATCAGCAACACCGCAGAATATGGCGACATCACCACCGGGCCGCGCATCATCACAGCGGAAACCAAGGCCGAGATGAAGCGCGTTCTGGCCGACATCCAATCGGGGCGGTTCGTCAAAAACTTTGTGCTCGACAATCAGGCTGGCCAGCCCGAACTGAAAGCCGCGCGCAAAGCCGCAGCCGCGCACCCGATCGAACAGGTCGGTGCAAAGCTGCGCAGCATGATGTCGTGGATCGGCAAGAACAAGCTGGTCGATAAAGCGGTGAATTGACCCTCAAACAAGCGTAGAAAAGACCCGGGGTGATAGCCATCCTCGGGTCTTTTATAACCTAACACTGTCGTCTCAGTTCATATCACTCGACGATACGCCATTGCGATTCGGTGCACACATTGAACGCGCGGCGGACGGTTTCGGTATTGTCCGAAAACTCGGCCTTGAAATCAAACATGCATTCGCAGCTGCCATCGTCCCAATTGACATTGACGCTTTGACCAGCGGCCAGAACGTCACTGCCCAGCACATCTTCTTCCCAATCGGTGCGATTGACGTTGGAGCCATAGAGGCGGAATAATGTTGTGCTCGTGTCATTACGAACGACGACATGGCGATCCTTGCCATCGTTGCACTGTTGGCCGCCCGTGCCCGATCCCGCGCCTTTGCTGTCCGTATTGTTGCTTGCCACCCGAGTCGTGGTCGCGGCAGCGGCGCTTTTTCCGCCAGCTGTATCGGTTGTTGTTGCCGCTGGGGCTGTGGCCGCTGGTGCACCAGGCGCACCCGCAGCGGGTGAGGCGACAACGCGCGCTTCGGGCGTGGATTTGCTGTTTTCTGACCCTCCGCCGCCAAAAATATTACAACCAGCCAGCGCCAACGCCATCGGAGCAACCATGGCCCCCGCCATAAACTTTGATAGATAACGCATTCTTGCCTCCCATTATGTGAACCAAAATATAGCGCGACCGTTTTTTACCACATAATCTATGCTGGACATCTGTGCAAACATCCTTAGCACAAAGGCATGACGAACGGTCGGCAGCTCCTTCTACGACTTATGCGCCCTTGGGCGTGACGAGGACGCGCGTCGCTGCGCGCCCCATCCGGCCAAGGGCAAAGCCTTCGCACCTTCTGACCAGCCATCACAAAGATATGCTATGACCATGCTCACAGATCCGTCGGATAAATACCGACCATTTCCGCAAGTGCCCTTGCCCGACCGTCAATGGCCGGGGCGCACCATCACCCACGCGCCGCGCTGGCTCTCTACCGATCTTCGCGACGGCAATCAGGCGCTGATCGACCCGATGGATGCGCTGCGCAAACGGCGCTTTTTCGATCTGCTCGTCAAAATCGGACTGAAGGAAATAGAGATAGGGTTCCCGTCGTCGGGCGCGACCGATTTCGACTTTATTGCCGGCCTGGTCGGGTCGGGGGCGATCCCCGATGATGTGGTTGTGCAAGTGCTGACCCAAAGCCGCGCCGACCTTATCGCCACCAGTTTCGACAGTTTGCGCGGCGCAAAAAGCGCGATCGTTCATGTCTATAACGCGCTCGCCCCCGCATGGCGGCGGATCGTATTTGGCATGGAACGCGCCGAGGTAAAACAAATCGCCATCGACGGGGCAAAGCTGCTCCGCGACAATGCGGCGCGGCTGCCCGATACCGATTGGCGGTTTGAATATAGCCCCGAATGTTTTTCCACGGCCGAGCTTGATTTCAGCCTGGAAACCTGCGCCGCCGTGATGGACGTGTTGCAACCAACAGCAGAGGCGCCGCTTATCCTCAATCTGCCCGCAACCGTAGAGGCGGCAACGCCCAACATCTATGCCGATCAGATCGAGTATTTTTGCCGTAACCTGCCGCGCCGCGAGTGCGCCGTCATATCGCTCCACACCCACAACGACCGCGGCACCGGGGTCGCGGCGGCAGAACTTGGCCTGCTCGCGGGGGCGGACCGGGTCGAAGGCTGTTTGTTCGGCAATGGCGAGCGCACCGGCAACAGCTGCCTCGTCACCATCGCGCTCAACATGTATACCCAAGGGGTCAATCCTGCGCTTGATTTTTCCGACATCGATACGATCATTTCAACGGTCGAATATTGCAACCAATTGCCCGTTCATCCGCGCCACCCCTATGGCGGCGAGCTGGTCCACACCGCTTTTTCCGGAAGCCATCAGGATGCGATCAAAAAAGGCTTTGCCGCCCAGACCGCGCGCAACGATCAATATTGGGAAGTGCCCTATCTCCCCATCGACCCTGCCGACATCGGCCGCAGTTACGAGGCCGTCATCCGCGTCAATTCGCAAAGCGGCAAGGGCGGCGCAGCATGGGTGATGGAGCAGGACTATGGCCTGAAACTGCCCAAGCGCCTCCAGGCGGATTTCAGTAGCATTGTGCAGGAATTGGCCGCGAGCGAAGGCCGCGAGCTTGCCTCCGGCGATATATGGTCCGCATTTAACGCCGCCTATCTAACCGAAACCGGGCAGCGATATTCCCTGATCGACTGGCAGGAAAGCCACAGCGGTTCTGACCGCATCTTCGTCGGTGTCATCAGCGTCGATGGCGTCGAAACCCGCCTGTCTGGCCGCGGCAACGGCCTGATGTCGAGCGTCATCGCGGCACTGCAGGATGCCGGCGGGCCCAGCCTCGACATTGCTGATTATAGCGAGCATGCGATTGGCCATGGCAGCGACGCACGGGCCGCAGCCTATGTCGAATGCCGCGCGGCGGATGGGCGCACACTCTATGGCGCTGGCATCGACCCCGACGTCGCTACTGCCAGCGTCCGCGCTATCTTGAGCGCGGCGAACAGGGCTTGAAAAACCCCGGTACAGCGGGTTGTGCGAGGCAGTATATGGTACCGCCTCGCACCTCGTCCCAGCCATACAGCCTTTAGCTACCAACGGCCACGCGGATGCCGCCGCCCCGCTGTGCGATCTGGCGGCCCTGCGCAAGGCCGTCGGCAATCATTTCGTCCATACACGCCTCGACACCCCGACTCATATACCATGAGCCGGTGGCATCGCTGCGACAGGCGCGGCGGGCGGCGCGGTGCAGCCGATTTTCCAGCCTGGCCATACCGTCGCTGGTCATCAGGTTTATACCTTCAAGCGACACGCGCGCCGTAACCCGTTCACGGGTTTCAGCCGAAGCCGCAGTGGCTGTGCCAACCATCATCAGCGCAATGGGAAGAAAACGGATAATCATTGTCTTTGCTCCTGCAAATAGATGACACGGGGGGTGTCATCCGGAGCCTTCAAGACCTCTCTCGCGTCGCATCGGTCATTTGCCGATTGAGTAATGTCATAGTCGCTATGTGGGTCACTACTATGACCCCCAGGTTGCAGACCAATGACAGAAGCTATTTATTAGGCAAAATACATCCTGCCTTAACCGCATTTTTGCGTGCAATTTACCTGAGAGCTAACCATCCATTAACCATTTTCTGACACTCATTCATAAGAAATATGGGGAGTGTTAGGGTCTATGGATATGAAATTGCACAGTGCGTTTGAGGCCGCGCCGCCGCTCGACGTTTCCATCGTCATGCCATGTTTGAACGAGACGCAATCGCTCGCCCATTGTATCAACAATGCGCGTGAGGCATTAAACCGGATTGAGAGGGACTATGGGCTCGCTGGCGAAATCATCATCGCCGATAATGGCTCAACCGATGGCAGTCAGGCGATGGCAACGATGCTGGGTGCGCGCGTCGTGGCCGTCACGCGCAAGGGCTATGGCGCCGCCATCATCGGCGGATTCGAAGGCGCCTATGGTCGTTTTCTGGTGATGGGCGATTGCGACGGCAGCTATGATTTTACCGAGAGCGTGCCGATGATCGGTCGATTGATCGATGGCGCGGACCTATGCATGGGATCGCGGTTTAAAGGCGGGGTGAGCCCCGGCGCGATGCCGTGGAAAAATCGCTATATCGGCAATCCGGTGTTGACTGGAATCCTCAACCTCTTTTTCCGCTCGAATATCGACGATGCGCATTGCGGTCTGCGCGCGCTCCGCCGCGAAACCTTTGACGCGCTCGACCTTCAAGGCAGCGGCATGGAATTTGCCAGTGAGATGGTGATAAAGGCGAGCCTGCGGAAAATGCGGATCGACGAAGTCCCCGCCACGCTTTCGCCCGACTTGCGCGATCGTGCGCCGCATTTGCGCCCATGGCGCGACGGGTGGCGGCACTTGCGCTATTTGTTGATGCTCAGCCCCACCTGGGTATTCGGGGTTCCGGCGTTGATCGCAATGGCCTTGGCCGCTGTTATATTGGGCACTGGCGTCCTCAGCGCGACGGGGGTGATTGGCTCTGCGGTTGCCTTTGGCGCAAGCTGGACCATCATTGGCGGCTTTTTGTTAAGTCTGGGGCATTTTGCGGTGATCATGGCGCTCGCCACGCATTTTCACGGTGTCCGGCTTGGTTATCGACAACTTCGGCCAAGCCTTGGCAAATTGGCACCCTATTTGACGCTGGAAGTTAGTTTGGTGACCGGGTTGGGTTTGATATTGGCCGCGCTCATCGCCTTCATCGTCATCGGCAAAAATTGGTCGGCAAACGGTTTTGTCGCCCCCACGTCGGTATTGCCTGTGACCTTGGCAGCCGTGGCCGGGGCATTGGGGGTGCAAACCATTTTCGGCGGGTTCATGATGGCCATTATCGCTGGCCATGATGCGCAATTCATCACCGATCCCGCTTGCTCGACTCCTGACTTGGCGGACATTCCGCACAAGGCTGTTTTGGTATGAAGCGCGAGCGCGCGACACCGCGCATCTGGCATACCGATTGGCTTGTCCTGCGCGGCATATCGCGCATTCTGTCCCAGCAGATGAGCAGCCATATGGCCAAGGGAGCCACGCTTGTTGACCTTGGTTGCGGCGACATGCCCTATCGCGCGATGATAGAGGCGTCGGGCGTGTCCTATATGGGCGCCGATATTGACGATGGTGCGGATATAAAAATTGACGCGGGCGGCAGGGTCACCCTGCCCGATGGCGCTGCGGATGCCATATTGTCGGTGCAGGTGCTCGAACATGTGCGCGACCTTGACGCCTATTGCGCCGAAATCCGGCGATTGTTGCGTGATGATGGCACGCTGTTCCTCTCCACGCATGGCACCTGGCTTTACCATCCCCATCCCGAAGACCATCGCCGCTGGACGCGGACCGGGCTGGTCCACGATCTGGCGACACGCGGTCTTGGGGTCGAGGAAATCCACGCCATTGTTGGCCCATTGGCGACCACGACGATGATCCGCCTGGCGGGTTATGCGTATATATTGCGGCAGCTGCCGATTGTCGGCTCTGCCCTTGCCGCCACCCTGGCTGTGCTGATGAATGGTCGCGCTTATATAGAGGACGCGATTACGCCGACAGGTATGCGGATGGACAATGCCTGTGTCTATTGGGTGCGCGCAAAGACTGTCTCCGCATGACGCGGATGTCTTCCTTTCGCTATGCCTTTGTCGCAGGGCTCAGCTTGCTAATCCACAATCTGGTCATCATTTCTGCGGATGCCATTGCGTTGCCGCTTTTCGCTGGTGTGCTCGCGTCATTCAGCGTGGTGGTGATTGTCGGCTATCTGTTGCACAGCCGTCTTACGTTTGTTGAACCGCTAAGCTGGCGGCGCTTTGAACGCTATGCTGTGGCTATGGCGGTCAATATTCCCGCCTCATTCATTATGATCTGGTTGTGGAATGTGGCGGCGGGTCTGGCGATGGTCTATGCCTCGCCAATCGCAACGCTCTGCATGCTCATCGTCAATTATCTGCTCAGCCGCTGGGCGATTGTCGCCCCCGCACAGTTCAAGAGAGACATAAAATGAAAAACGCTCTCGCAAAGATCGACGCCGTTGATCTTCAGGCCATCCTGGCGCGGCATTTGCCGATGTATCGGGTCAAAGTGCCCCATTATCAGGCAACCATGCTCGATAGCCTGCTCGAAATATGGCAGGGGCACCATGAAAGCTTGCTCGATATTGGCGGCGGAACCGGGGTGATTGCCGAGGCGATGGCCAGGCTTTTCCCCGTGGGGTCTGTTCGCGCCATTGATCTGGTTGATCGCTTCTGCGCGGACCTGTCGGTGCAAACCTCATCCTATGACGGTAAATCGATCCCGTTTGAAACAGCCAGTTTTGATGCCGCCACGATCAACAATGTGTTGCATCATGTCCCGATTGCGGAGCGCACGAGCTTGCTATGCCAAGTGCGCCGCGTGGTCAAAGGGCCGCTCTATATCAAGGATCATGTGCGCACGGGCCGCCTTGATAACCTGCGCCTCACCGCCATGGATGCGATCGGCAACATCCCGTTCGACGGACAGGTGAGCGCAAATTATCTATCACAGGATGATTGGCAATCGCTCGCAGAAGCGAGCGGATATCGCATTGGTGCCACCGCCTGCCCCCGCGCCTATCGCGGGCCGATCCACGCCATCATATTTCCCAACAGGTTAGAAACGACGATGCGTTTCGACCCGGCCTGAGTTGTGGGAGAATATGGCTATGCACTTGCTTATGGTCACCCCTTTTTTTGAAAGCCATGGCGGCGGGATTGAGCGGGTGGCCGGGCATTTGTGCCGGAATATTGCGGCATCGGGGCAAGCTGTTGAATGGGTCGCGAGCGATGCCGACCTGCCCCCCGCGTCCGGCCCCGATGATGCAACCATCACAGTGCTCCCACTGGGCTGTATCAA
>JBEBJX010000100.1:0-6854 GCA_040079655.1 Sphingopyxis sp.
CTCCCTATTCTCACCGCGTTTCCCGAGCCGTTCGGTGTCACCACCTCACTTCAAAACGCTCAATAGCGTTCGAGGTGGACCATCATTTTCTTATAGCCATGGACAAAGCAGCCGGGGACGAAATCGGGCTCGCTATCGACCACCACCCTTAGGCGGCGCTTGGCCATTTCCTCCAGCAGGCTCGTCAATTGCAGCTCGGCAACGCGCGCGCCGACACAGCGGTGGATGCCATAGCCGAACGACAGGTGCCGCCGCGCGTTTTCGCGCTTAATGTCGATTGTCTCACCATCGGGGAACAGGCTTTTATCGCGATTGGCCGAGAGATAGAACATCGCCAGCCTATCGCCCTTGCGAATTGCGTGCCCCTGCAAATCATAGTCTGCGGTCGCGGTGCGCCGCATATGTGCCAGCGGGGTTTGCCAGCGGATCAGTTCCTGCACCGCATTGGGGATCAGGCTGGGGTCACCCTCCAGCATCGCGCGCTGATCCGGAAACTGGTTGAGCCCATAGGCATAGGCCGACATCGAATTGCGCGTCGTGTCGTTGCCGCCGACAATTAGCAACAATAAATTGCCCATGAACTCGCCATCGTCCATGTGGCTCATTGCCTCGCTGTGCATCATCGTCGAAATCAGGTCCTTGCCGGGCGGCTGTCCTTTTTTCGATTCCCACAGCGCGTGAAATGCTGCGGCCATTTCATAAGCGACGCCAAGTCGAAATTTGCGACTTTCTTCGGACCGAAAGGCCTCTATGTCGCCCGCAACATCAGACCAATAGGTCAGCTTGCGGCGCTCATCCCACGGGAAATCAAACAAACGCGCCAGCATCTGCGTCGTCAATTCCATCGACACCAGATCAACCCAGTCAAAGCTTGCCCCGATGGGCAGACTGTCGAGAACTGCTCCCGTGCTCATACTCGCTTCGGTCTTCATATCCGAAACGGGGGTCGGGCCGAACGATGGCGCCACCGTCTTGCGCTGCGCCGTATGTTTGGGCGCATCCATGGCGATGAACATCGGCATCGGCACTTCGAATGTTTCGAGATGATCGAACCCGCGACCCGCGACGGTTATCCCGCCAAGATGGCTCTCGGACGAGAAAATCTCCGGCTTCGACTCCACCTCGATAATCGGTGCGGCGGTGGTCAGCGCCCAATAGGGGCCGAACCGCCCATCGGCGAAATAATGCACCCCGCCATCGGCGCGCAGCGCGGCGAATGGCTCTTGCCAGCGGTTCTCGGTATAAAGCTCGCCGCACGTGACGTCGACAAAATCGGGGGCGGTATCATGGGCGAGGGTGGCCATGCTTGTCTCTCCTGAAGCGGGGCAGAGTGAAGCAGCGCCAATCCGCCGCCAATCCTCCGCGTCCTTACTTGCGCGTCAGAATGCCACTATTTACAGCCATGTCAACTGCTACGGCGCGAATTTAGCTCCGCATCGCTCGACGTCTGAACAGAGCCCAGCCACCGCCCGATCGCAGCACCCCGGCCCGAAAAAGCCGCACGGCAAACGTGATTGTGATAGCTATCCACAAAATTTGCCAGGCTAATGCCGCGACATGCGGCCACAGGCTGGCGTCCGTCGCGCCTCGTGCAGCCATAGCAAAGGGCGAAGACCAGGGCAGCCATTGGGCAATATCAGCCCATATCGTGCCGGGGCTGTTGGCTGCGGCGCTGGCGAGCGAGAACATGCCGACCTGGAAAAAAGTGATCGGTAGCGATAGCATCTGTATTTCGCGCACGGTCGTTGCCTGTGCCCCAATCCCCAAGAACACCGAGCCCAGCAAGAGGAAGGCGGACAGGAAATAGAGCGTGGCCAGCAGGATGAAGAGCGGCCAGCCCACAGCGGGGGAGAGCGCCAGCAAGCTCGCCACTTTTTCTGGAAATTGGGCACTGACCAAAGCGACGCCCCCGCCAATGATGCAAGCCCAAAACAGGATGAATAACAGGGCAACGCCAAGCATGCCGAGCAATTTTCCCAGAAACACGCCTTCCAACGGCGCGGCGGCGGCCATGATCTCGATCACCTTATTGCCTTTTTCCTCGGCCAGCATGCCGACGGTCTGGCCAGCGAGCAACAGCGACAATAGAAATAGCGCAAAGACAGCGCCATAACCAAGCCCCGTCTGCGCCGCGCGGGTCGTGCCCACGCTGGCGATGACGCGAAAACTGGGCGAGCTGGCGGGCCGCGCGTCTGCGGCGCGCGCCACCCCTTGCCGCGCCACCGTTTCGCCAAGCGCCGCGAGATAGCGCCCAGAGCCGCTGTGGTGGCGACGTTCCAAAATACGCGGACTCTCGGCCCCGCCGATGAGGATGGCCAGCACATTGGGGTCGCGGCTAAGCGCGCTGACATTAGCATCTGCGCTGGCATTTGCGTCAGACCTGATTTCCAAGGCTGGCGGAGAGAAAACAGTGCGCAGCCCTGTGTCTGCCTGGGAAAAGGCGCTGGCTTGTTCGGCGGGGATGATCGCCACTATCCGCTCGCTCGCCCCTGCACTTTGCGCCAATTGCCCAGCGCCAGTGCCGCCAAGCGCCGCAAAGCCGATCATCAATAAAGGCGCAAGCAGAAACAGGAGAAAGGTCGGTGTGAAGACAATCGAGATGAAATCGCGCCGCGCGACCACCATCGCAGACGAAAAGACTCTCATTTTCCTTCTCCAGTATCAGCCGCAGCATCACCGACAATCCGGACGAAGGCTTCGTGCAGACCAGGCCGCTCGATGGCCAACCCTTCCACCCCATGATGCGCGGCAACCAGCGATGACAACAGAGACTCAACACCATCATCGGCCAGTTCGAAACACCACTCACCATCAATCAGAGCGGCGGCGCGCGGCAAAAGTCGGGCCATTTCAGCGGCATCCCCCGCGACACGAGGGCGATAACGCACCCCCATGGGCAACATGGCCCGCGCCTGTTCGACAGTGCCCAAAAAACGCCGCTGGCCGCCCGCAATAATCGCCAGCTCATCGCATAATCGCTGCGCATGTCCCATGACATGCGTGGAAAGAATAATCGTTGCACCGCGCTCTCGCTCCGCCAGGATCAGGCTTTCCAGCCGTTCCTGATTAACCGGGTCCAGCCCTGAAAACGGCTCATCAAGAACGATCAACTCGGGGTCATGAATGAGCGCGCCGACCAATTGCACCATCTGCGCCATGCCTTTGGAAAGCTTGCGGATCTTCATGCCTGGCGCATGACCAAGGCCAAGCTGTTCCAGCCTGCCATCGGCGCGTTTGCGCCCTTCGGCCCATGGCAGCCCACGCAATGCGCCCATGAAGGCAATCGAATCGCGCGCAGTCATGCTAGGGTATAGCCCACGTTCTTCGGGGAGATAGCCAACGCGGTGCGCCACGTCGCGCGGGCGATGATGCCCCAATATGCTGCGTGTGCCTGTGTCAGGGTCAATGATCCCCATCACCATCCGCAATGTCGTCGTTTTTCCGGCGCCATTGGGGCCCAGCACGCCAAAAATACTGCCGCGCGCGATAGACAAAGACACATTATCGACCGCCCGATATTGGCCGAAACTCTTACCCAGCCCTTCGGCAACAACAATATTGGACAATTGCAAACCCTTTTGGTGACGCGCCCGCCGCACTATGCCAAATATCATCAATAAGCGAGGGGCGTAAACAAGTGGTCACCATGGGCAGTGCCATGACACATAGCAATGTTCGCGAAGCTATCCGCGCGCATGCCATCGGCCACGGCTTTGTCGCATGCGGATTTGCCAGCGCCGATTCTGCGCCCAAAACATCGCAACGGCTAAACCAGTGGATCGCCGATGGCTGCCATGGTGACATGATCTGGATGGAAAGCCGCAGCCATGAACGCGGCTCGCCCATCGCGCTATGGAGCGAGGTTAAAAGCGTGATCATGTTGGGGATGAGCTATGCGCCCGCCCGCGAACCGATGGAGACGATAGCCGATCAATCGCGCGGCCGCATATCGCTTTACGCTCAGGGAGCCGATTATCACGACGTCGTCAAACGCGCATTGAAGGCGCTGGCACGCGATATCATGGCGCTGGCCCCTGACGCTGCGCTCAAGGTCTTCGTTGACACTGCACCTGTAATGGAAAAACCATTGGCCGAGGCAGCCGGCATCGGATGGCAGGGCAAACACAGCAATTTGGTCAGCCAGACCGACGGCAGCTGGCTGTTTTTAGGCGCGATCTACACGACGCTGGTTTTGCCAGGCGACCATGCGGCGCGTGATCGTTGCGGGTCTTGCCATGCCTGTCAGACCGCATGCCCAACACAGGCCTTTATCGCGCCCTATCAGCTTGATGCGCGGCGCTGTATCTCCTACCTCACGATTGAGCATAAGGGCGCTATTCCCCACGAGTTTCGCCGCGCCATTGGCAATCACATCTATGGCTGCGATGATTGCCTGGCGGTGTGCCCGTGGAATAAATTTGCCGATCAGGCGCGCGCAAACCGCGCTTTCCTCCCGCGTGCCGAATTGGTCGCGCCGCGCCTGGCAGATTTACTCGCGCTCGATGATGCGGCTTTCAGGGCGGTATTCGCCGGATCACCCATCAAACGCATAGGCAGGGCGCGCATGGTCCGAAATGCGGCGATTGCAGCGGGGAACAGCCAGGATAAAACCCTGGTGCCGCCGCTATCCGCACTGATTACCGACCCGGATGAGGCAATATCTGAGGCGGCCCTATGGGCGCTGGATCAATTATCGGCGTTGTAAAGTCGCTATACAGGCGTCGCGATCCATATTGGCACCATCAATCGAGCGCGTATCAATATGCGTTACCACAGGCTCGGCCCCAGCACGCGGCGCATAGAGATAGGCATCAAGCACGCATTGGCTGCCCGCATATTGCATGACATGCGCAGGGCCGTCGTGCCGATCGAGCCTGGCCGCCCCAAACATTCGGTTAAGCGCGGCGCTATCGCGCCCAATGACGCCAGAGCCGCCATGTTGCGCGCTGCCTGGTGGCAAAGATGGGCGCGCCGGGCCATCGCCATAGGTGCGCGGAGCGGGGCGCATGCCTGCCGTTGCTGCCCCGGCTTCACTGACTATGGTGGTGCCGCAACCCGACAGCAATGCCATTGCGGCCAGAAATAGAGGCAAGAGTTGTATGCTCTTCATCGTGGCTCCTGCCTGGTTAGCTGCACCATATGCACGCCTAGCGCGGCGACAAACACTGGCGCAAAAATATTGAGCAATGGTACCAGAAACGCTAATGCCGATACCAGCCCCAACGTCAACCGGTGGCGGCGCTGCAATGGTCGTTCGGGTAAATCAGGGTGACGCGCAGCGGCCATCAGCTCGAGATCGCTCCCCAACAATATTGTATTGATGGCTACAGCCAGGATAGGCACCCCAATCCCTGTGAAAATCAAAAGCAAATAAGCGGGTGCCGCCAGCAGATTCCACCCTATCGCCCGCAAGGCCGAACGCAGCCCCATCGCCAAACCACGCCCAAATGAAACCGGAACCGCGCGCGACATAATTTCGGGGTAATGATCCTCCTCGACCGATTCGATAATGCTATCGATAAACAGCCCCATCACCGCCATTGCCACAGCGCGAAACAGGAACCAGCCAAAAAGCAAGGTCAGGATCAACGCTATCCCTGCCGCCTCGTCCGGCCCTATCCAACCCGAGAATTGCGGCACCAACAGGTGCAGCATCGCCTGCCATCCCGCCAAGCCCAATAATGCAAATATCGCCAGCGTCATCACCGCTACCAACAGCATCAGGCGGAAAGTCCGCGCATCAACCAATTGACGAAGCGATAGGGTGATAGCTTTCAACAACATCGACGCTGCATGCCTCTATGCCGCGCAGGAAGCAACATACTTGCGATGTCGCTTGCGTCGCCCTAGGGGCAGGGCCGATTAATCACCACTATTTTAACCGCGAGTATTTTTTCCATGACCAGCCCAGCCCGTTTTGAAGTCGTCGCCATCGGCAATGCTATTGTGGATGTCATTGCGCGCGCCGATGAGGCCTTCATCACCGAGCGCGGGCTTGCCAAGGGGTCAATGCGGTTGATCGATACGGCCGAGGCGGAGGCGCTGTATAACGACATGGGCCCGGGAGTAGAGGTGTCGGGCGGCAGCGCGGCCAACACGCTGGCTGGCATGGCGGCGCTCGGCCACCGCTGCGGCTTTATCGGCCAGGTCGCCGACGACCAGCTCGGCAAGGTTTTTACGCACGACCTGCGCAGTGTGGGCGTTCACTATGAAACCCCCGCCTTGGCCGGCGACGCACCAACCGCGCGCTGCCTGATATTGGTGACGCCCGATGGCCAGCGGACGATGAACACCTTTTTGGGTGCAAGCCATTTATTGTCGAGCGACATGATCGACGAAGCGCTGATCGCGTCGGCCGACATTCTCTATCTCGAAGGCTATTTATGGGATCCCGAGCTATCGCGCGCGGCCATGCGCCGTGCGATAGACATTGCCAGGCGGTCGGGCGGCAAGGTCGCCTTCGCTCTATCCGACGCCTTCATCATCGACCGACATGGCGACGATTTCCGCGCCCTTATCGCGGATAATCAATTCGACCTTTTATTCGCCAATGAGGTCGAGATATGCGCCCTGGCGCAATGTGACGATTTTGATGCGGCCGTTGCGGCCATTGCTCCGCAAGTGCCGCTGTTGGTTGTCACGCGCAGTGAACATGGTGCGATTGCGGTGAGAGACGGCGTGACAACCTCGGTCATGGCCGAACCTGTTGCCGAGGTGGTCGATACGACGGGCGCGGGCGATTTGTTTGCCGCCGGATTTCTATCGGGAATGGCGCGCGGGCTATCGCTCCACGATTGCCTGACCACCGGCGCGGTCTGTGCGGGTGCCATCATCGCACAAATCGGCCCGCGCGC